>CAYHXK010000089.1:0-9091 GCA_964360125.1 uncultured Sterolibacterium sp. | reverse complement strand
AGAAGGTCGATCCGGGCGATGTGTCCTGGAGCGACGTGGTGAAGATGAACCCGGTAGATGGCGCCAAACTCGGGCTGAAGACCGGCGACAAGGTCAAGATCACGTCGCAAGCGGGCTCCATCGTGACCGAACTCAAGCTTTGGGAGGGGGTACGTCCCGGCACCGTGGCCAAGTGTTACGGTCAGGGTCACTGGGCCTACGGGCGCGTGGCCGCCAAGGACTATGCCAAAGCAGTTCCACTAGGCGGCAATAACAACGAGGTTCTGGTCGATGACTATGACCGCATGAGTGGCGCCACGGCACGCAACGGTGGCTTCACCGGTGTGCGGATCACCAAGGCCTGAGCGCCCCCCATAAGGAGAATATGATGAAACTTGGAATGGTTATCGATCTGGGACGCTGCGTTGGTTGCGGCGCTTGCGCAATTGCCTGCAAATCCGAAAACAACACGCGCAATCGCGCCGGCGGCCAAAGCCACAACTGGGCCGACTTCCTGATGCACAGCGAGGGCACGTTTCCCGACACCCGCCACATGGTGATACCGGTGCTGTGCAACCACTGCGACGACGCTCCCTGTATCAAGATTTGCCCGGGCAATCCGAAGAAGGCGGGCAAGGGCAAGCCGTACAAGGCGTTGTTCAAGACCCCGGAAGGCATTACCTTGCACAACCCGGAACTGTGCGTCGGCTGCGGTGACTGCCAGACAAAAAATGGTTGTCCCTACAGCCACGAGAAACTCGGCCCGTCGAGCCTGAATGGCGAGGCCTACAGCGTGATCAGTCTCAACGCCGCGGAAGATGAGCCGCAGCCATTCTGGGCTGACAAGACGGCTGCAATTGCCGGTGGCACTTCGTCGGGCGCCGAGGTGTCCGCCAAGGCCGGTACCCGGATCCCTGCGATGAACATGTGGCAGGGCGGCGAGTTGCAGCCGATCCGCACCGACGATGTGGTCGAGAAATGTACCTTCTGCTACCATCGCGTAACGAACGGCCTGCAACCGGCCTGCGTCGAGGTCTGCCCATCCCAGGCCCGCATCTTCGGCGACCAGGAAGATCCGAACAGCCAGATCTCGCAGATCTTGAAAAAAGAAAAGTCTTTCCGCCTGCTGGAAGAAAAGAAGACCAAGCCCAACGTACACTACGTCGGCAAGTACAGTCCTCGGGCGTGATCCATTGATGTAATAGTATTGAGGGCCGGTTTCGAATCGGCCTTTTTTATCCCGCGTCGGGCGGACTGGCTTCAGGAGATGCAATGACCGACTATGTCAACGGTAAAGGCGGCGCGCGCGAAGATCTGTGCCGCTTTCTTTCCGCCTGCTATTACGAACCCACTGCGGATTTCAGCGAGGAGCGCCTGTTTGACTCCATGCTGGCCGCGGCGAGCGCCATCCATCCTGACCTCGCCGAGTGTGCCCGCAAGCTGGGCGTAGCGTTTGCGGCGCAGGGCATGCAGACGCTGCTGGTTGACTACACCGCGCTGTTGATCGGGCCTGCGCAACCCAGGGCCATGCCCTATGCCTCGTTCTGGCTGACCGAGGACCAGTCAGGGAGGCACGAGGCGACCATGGCGGTGCTCGACTTCTACGAGCAAGGCGGTTTCGACGTCAGCGAAGATCTGCGCGAATTGCCGGACCATATCGCGGTGGAACTGGAGTTTCTGTACCTGCTGACCTTCGCGCAAAACCAGGCACAACTCAGCGGCAACATGGATGAACTTTCGGCCGCAAACGCGCTGCACCGCCGCTTTCTTGCCGAACATATGGGCGCCTGGATTGGCTCTTTCGCCGCCGCGGTCAAGTCGGGTGCCGAGACCGCGTTCTACCGAGAGCTGGCCGAATTCACCGAGAAGTTTGTGCGGATGGAGGCGGATTTGGTGCGCCTGCATTAAGCCATGAACCTGGCAATGATGCCGGGGCACGCGCAAAACTTACCGGGGGCGTCGCAGCCTGCGTATGTGCCCAAATTGCCGGCAACGTGCAACTATGATGGGATGAGTAGGCGCTGGAAGATATCTTTGCGCGCTCATTGACTTGAATCGGCTCCTACGGGTGATCATCATGCCCTGGGCTTGCGTCAGCCTGTAGCCAGTCGACACCGCATGCGCGGGCGATGCGCCCGGAGACAGGCGCATCGCGCGTTGCATGCAACCCGCCCCTTCAATCTATGGGGTTCCCTTGCGCTGCTTTTCCTCCTTCTTGACCTTCTTCGCGGCCTTTTTTTCCTTCATGGTTTTAGCCGGTTCTTTTTTGACAGTCTTCTTGGCGTCTTGAGTCTTGCCCATGTGGTTTCTCCTTAGGTTGTGTCTTCCATGATGAAAGCTGAAGCAATATGAGTCTACAACTCATTGGCATGTTCCGCCAGATAGCTGGCGACGCCTTGAGGGGTTTCTTGCATGCCGGCCTGGCCTTTGCGCCAGCCGGCCGGGCAAACCTCGCCGTGCGCCTCGGCGGTGATCGAAGGCGATCAGTTCCGACGGGCAGACGAAGGTAAAGTCGAGCGGATAGAAGAACACTACGGCGTATTTGCCCTTGGCGAGCCTGGAAAAAGTGACTTCCTTGAATTCGTTGTTTCCCAGCACCGCGGTGGCGGTGAAGTCCGGCGCGGGTTTGCCGACGAGAACTGCCATGAGTCGATATATCTCCTATACTGGATTTCGGACGGGCGGCGCGTGCTGCCTACGCCAGATTCGGATTCTAGCGCCTGGCCGGCAGATAGCCAGCGACTATCGTAAGCATTGCGATAATCAATTGGATTGCTGGACGGACGGCAAGTAGCATGCTGCCATTCCTGCGGATTTTGGCGGGGATGGTGCTTGATAGTTTTAACTGACAAGGAGATGAATATGCAACTCAAAGGATCCAAGACTGAAGGCAACCTGAAGGCAGCCTTTGCGGGCGAGTCCCAGGCGAATCGCCGCTATCTGTATTTCGCAAACAAGGCCGACATCGAAGGCCAGAACGACGTGGCGGCGCTGTTCCGTTCCACGGCCGAAGGCGAGACCGGCCACGCCCATGGCCATTTGGAATACCTGGAAGCCGTCGGCGACCCGGCCACCGGCCTGCCCATCGGCCCCACCCGCGACAACCTGAAGGCCGCTGTCGCCGGTGAGACGCACGAATACACAGACATGTATCCGGGCATGGCCAAGGCGGCGCGCGAAGAAGGCTTCACCGAAATCGCCGACTGGTTCGAGACCCTGGCGAAGGCGGAGCGTTCCCACGCCAACCGCTATCAGAAGGCCATCGACCAACTGGTCGACTGAGCAAGTAAAGCAAGTAAAGCAATTGCTTGTTCCCGCCGGGCTGGTGCCTGGCGGGCAACCGGCAAGCTGCTGTCCTGAAATTTGCTGGAGTACCCTCCCATGAGCACGCGTGAAGGCAATCTAGAAGCACCGACCCGCCATGCCATACCCTGGCGGACCGATGAGTACTACGACGAGGCAGCCTGCAACAAGGAGTTGGAGCGCATCTTCGACATCTGCCACGGTTGTCGCCGCTGCGTCTCCCTGTGCAACGCCTTTCCCACCCTGTTCGACCTGGTGGACGAGAGCGCCAGCGGCGAGATTGACGGCGTCGCCCACCAGGATTTTCAGAAGGTCGTAGACCAGTGCTATCTGTGCGACCTGTGCTACATGACCAAGTGCCCGTACGTGCCGCCGCATCAGTGGAATCTGGATTTCCCCCACACCATGCTGCGCGCCAAGGCCATCAAATTCAAGCGTGGCGAGGTGCGCCTGCGCGATAAATTACTGTCCTCGACCGACGCCCTCGGCAAGCTGGCGTCGATCCCGGTGGTGGTGCAGGTGGTGAATGCCGCCAACAAGTCGGGTCCGGCACGCGCCCTGATGGAAACCGTCATCGGCGTGAAGAAAGAGCGCTGGCTGCCCGAGTACGACAGCGCCCACTTCCGCAAGACCGTGGCGCGGAGTCGCGCCCATCCGGTCAGGAACGGCGAACGCACGCTCGGCAAGGTGGCAATATTCTCCACCTGCTACGTGAACTACAACGAACCGGGCCTCGGCCACGACCTGGTGGCGATACTCGACCACAATGAAATTCCCCATGTCATCGTCGAGAAGGAAGCCTGCTGCGGCATGCCCAAGCTCGAGCTGGGCGACCTGGAGGCCGTCGCCCGCAACAAGGAGCTGAACATTCCGGTTTTGGCGCAACTTGCCCGCGACGGCTATGCGATTCTTACCCCGGTACCCTCCTGCACGCTGATGTTCAAGTCGGAACTGCCCCTGCTATTTCCCGATGACGCCGATGTCGCGGCCGTCAAGAAAGCCATGGTCGATCCTTTCGAATACCTGGTCCTGCGCGGCAAGGACGGCCTGCTCAAGAACGATTTCAAGAACCCCTTGGGAAAAATCAGCTATCACATCCCCTGCCATTCTCGGGTGCAGAACATCGGCCGCAAGACCGAGGAAGTGCTGAAGATGACCGGCGCCCAGGTCAACACCGTGGAGCGTTGCTCCGGCCACGACGGCACCTGGGGTGTGAAGAGCGAGTACTACGCGATGTCGATGAAAATCGGCAAGCCGGTATTCCTGGCGATGAGCAAGGACCAGCCGGACTACGTGAGCTCGGATTGCGCCATCGCCGGCCGTCACATCCTGCAGGGCATGACCGAGGCGGGCAGCGCCGGCGCGGCGCAGAAAATCCATCCGCTGACACTGGTGAGAATGGCCTACGGCATTTAAGCCGCTGAACCCATTTAGGAGAAACACGTGACCAAGATTACCCGAGACAGCCTCATGTCGCTCGAAACTTACGCCCGGGAGCGGCCGACGTTGCGCGCCCGGATCATCCCCCATCGGGGCCTGCGCAGCGTATCCCTGGGCGAGCATATCAACCTGCAGTTCGAGGACGAGCAGACGGTGCGCTATCAGATCCAGGAAATGCTGCGCATCGAGAAAATTTTCGAGGAACAGGGCATCCAGGATGAAATCGGCGTCTACGGGCCGCTGGTGCCGGACGGCTCGAACTGGAAAGCCACCATGCTGATCGAGTATCCCGACGAAGCCCAGCGCAGGGTCGAACTGGCCCGTCTGCTGCACGTCGAAAACAAGATCTGGGTGCGCGTCGCCGGGCATGACAAGGTGTATGCGATTGCCGACGAGGACCTCGAACGCTCCACCGCCGACAAGACCTCCGCGGTGCATTTCCTGCGCTTCGAACTGTCGCCCGCCATGGTGGCCGCCGCCAAATCCGGCCAGGCACTGGCCATGGGTGTCGACCATCCCAACTATAGCGTTAGCATGGAAGTGCCGGAGCCGACCCGGCTCGCGCTGGTCGCAGACCTGGCCTGATATCGATAGCTTGTGGATGCCAACTCAGAACCAGAAAGTCGTATCCTTCATGAGGAACTCGACATAGGACATGTAGTGCGAGCCATCGCATGAAAAAGTCAGGCTCACGGTGCCGTTGAAAATATTGATCGACGCGGTACGCAAATAAATGGTCTGATCGGTCAGGCGCAGGGATTTCATGGTGTTGAGTATGCGCTTGATATCGTCCCTGGGAATTTCTGCATTGATCGGATAAGGCCGGGACGGGAATGCCAGGCAGATATCCGGATCGCTCAGGGCTTCGTGGTCCAGGATACGGTAGCGGTAGGGATCGTCCATGGTAAAGATGGTTGCCTGGCTGCTGGAAAAATGCACCAGGCATTGGAACACGCCGCGCTGGGTGATCAGTTCTTCCAGGATGGACAGGGCCTGGTCGATGTTCCCGTCCATCGGGCTGTCGATGCGGGTCTGCGTGAATACCGTACCACGTATCGCTGGATCGCCCTTCACTTGCCGCCAGTAGCCGGGTTCTTCATAGAGTTCCGCGGTCACCGGCAGATTGCGCAAGTCGAAATCCGCGCCGAGATAACCCAGCCAGTGATCGTCCCGGCGCACCGCCTGCAAGGCCGTGAGCGAGGGCCGACTGGCGGTCAGACTGATATACGCGTCCGACAGCAGGAAGCCCCAGGAAGGCACGACTTCCTTCATGTAGGGACGCTGCGAGCGGTTGCGGCCAAAGTGGTCGGGGTCCATCCCGGAGGGACCGAAGTTGTCGGAAATCTGTATGCCGTCCAAGCCCACGCAATACAGGAAAGTGCAATAGGGAATCCCGGAAAAGCCGTTGACCAGGATCGCGTTGAGTTTCTCACGATCGCTCCATGCCGGCGTGCAAAGCTCGGCAAGGTGCGCCATGGGCTCCTGCAGCAGACGCGCCAGATCTTCCCGCTGCAGGTAGATGCTGTCCTTCCACGACTTGCTCATCGATGTGCTCCGGAATACGTTATGTGGATATGCGCCATCGCGACTACATCGCGGGGAGGGAACGCATGCTTGTTATGCGCTGGGCCGTTCCGCAAAGCCCACGCAGGTTTCCTCGGCCAGTTCCACTGCCACATGGCTCACGCCGGCGGAGGGCGGACCGTGGCGGGCCCAGGCGATGATGGCGGCTACGACTGACGCCGCACCGCTGACCAGGGCTTCGACGCTGCCGTCGCTGCGGTTCCTCATCCAGCCGGAAACCCCCAGGCGGCGCTCTTCTTCGGTCATGTGATAGCGGTAGGCGACGCCCTGTACCCTTTCCCGGATGATGAGGCGGCGCGTTTCCATGGGTTATTGTTGATTTCCCTTTAATTTTACACTGATGGCGGTGAGGATGCCTTGCATCAGCGTCAGCGGCGTCGGCGACGTGGTGACGCTCCAGCCAGGTCGTCAGATGGGTCTGCACGGTGCGGTAAAGCAGCGTGCGTTCGGGTTGGCGACGGCGGTAGCACTGTGGTTTTGGCGTGGCACGTGTGATGACGGCATGCCACGCCATCAATTGCGGTCTGGCACGCGCCGTGAGCAAAGCACCCACTAACATCCACTATCGATCAAATGGGATAACAAGACTGGATAGTCAATTTCATTTTCGTCCTGTATGCTGAAATAACAATCAGCATGACCGATAGGGAGGGCTTGGGGGCGGGGGGATACTTCCCGACATTCCGCACATGGCCCGATAAGACACAAGGAGAACTGCCTTGTCTATATTCGATGTCGCAAGCGCTGCCGGAAGCGCCAAAACGACAGGCCGCAGGGCCTCTCTCGCCAATACCGTCCCGAGCCATGCTCGACACATGGGCCGGCCCATCACCGAACAATCAGCGGAAGACTTTTCATCGCACCTGATCGGGGAAGACCCGGTATTCCGCAAAACTCTGCAAGCCATCCAACGCCAGGCCGGTTATGGCGTCACCGTACTCATCCAAGGCGAGACCGGCACCGGTAAAGAATTGGCGGCCCGCGCGATCCACTACCTTGGCCCGGATGACCGCGGCCCCTTCGTCCCCGTGCACTGCGGCGCCATATCGGACGACCTATGCGAGAACGAATTGTTCGGTCATGTGAAAGGCGCCTACACCGGGGCACAGGCAACCAAGCCCGGCATTCTGGCCGCGGCCGAAGGCGGCACCCTTTTCCTCGACGAGATCGAGTGCCTCTCGCTCAGGATGCAGTCCATCCTGCTCAGGGTTTTGCAAGACCACGCCTATCGGCCCTTGGGCAGCACCAGCCTGATTCAAGGCCGCTTTCGCGTTGTCGCCGCCAGCAACCGCAACTTGGCGGCCATGGTGCGTAGCGGCGAACTGCGCGAAGACCTGTTCCACCGCTTGAACGTACTGGGCGTGACAATGCCGAGCCTGCGCCAGCGGATCAGCGACATCCCCCTGCTGGCCCGTCATTTCATCGGCAAATTCGCGCGCCAGTATGGCGTGCCCGAAAAAACGCTGAGCGAGACTGCATTGCGAGCGATGATGCGACACTCCTGGCCCGGCAACGTACGTGAACTCGAAAACACCGTGCATCGGCAATTCCTGTTGTGCGAGGGCGCCGTTCTGGATTTCAACGAAGCGGCCCTGCAAGACAATACCGACGCCCCACCCTCAGACCTGCGCAACCAACCCGGCTCACTCCCCATCCCGCACGGCGTAGGCTTTCGCCAAGCCAAAGAAACCGTCATCGCCGAATTCGAACGCCGCTATCTCACGCAACTGATGAGCGAAACCGCCGGAAACATCTCCCGAGCCGCGCGCGTGTCAGGCAAGGAGCGCAGCACCTTGCGCCGCTTGCTAAAAAAATACGCCATCAACGCCTCACATTAACCTCACGCATTCACGCATGGGGCGTCGAGCCCCCATGGTGAGGCAGCCATACAGCACCCCTGATTATTGGCTTTCTTCCCTAGCCTTAAAGGCTTCCCGGCAAACTCGCAACCCTGCGCCCCGGGGTGTTTACGCCCCACCCATCTCCAGCGGCGACCCCTATTGCATTGATTCTTTAGCTGCATTTTTGTGGCACGCGTTCTGCTACTGAACAGGGGTGCATTGTAGGGGCGCCAATGGACAACAGACCCGAATCAGTGAGTGCCGCCATGGCCGGCATAGTGAGTTATCTCGAAAGCCATCCAGATGCGCGTGACACTCCGGAAGGGATACGGAGATGGTGGCTGGTAGCGGTATCAGGCGAGTTCACCGACATGGAGGTGATCGCCGCCCTTGCGCAGTTGCTGCAACACGACAGGGTGACGCGCATGACCCTGCCGGACGGTACAGAGTTATTTGCAAGAGGATCGGCGATCCCGGACTGATGGAGTCGCCAGGCAAGATAGGAACAAGCAGCGTATTTGCCATGGCTAAATTTCAGGTAGCCATCGCGTAAATCAACCTGGGTTGCTATCGGCGCACTGCCGCAGCGGCCAACCAATGGAGAGGACAGACCTATGGCTACATATCTTCATCCCGGCGTCTACATCGAAGAAATCCCCAGCGGCGCCAAACCTATCGAGGGCGTATCCACCTCGGTTGCCGCCTTGATCGGCTTCGCAACCGAAGGCCCTATCGGCGAGGCCACCTTGGTACATAGCTGGGATGACTTCAAGGCCAACTTCGGCGAAATCCATGCCGAGACCGACGCGATGGGCTTGGCCGCCTTCCACTTCTTTCTCAATGGCGGCCGGGACGCCTACATCGCCCGCCTGGCGCAAAACGCCGTCACCGCCACGCTGCCGGCGGCGAAGATGCCGGGGCGCGCGGGCGGTAACGCGAGCGGC
>CAYHXK010000088.1:0-9118 GCA_964360125.1 uncultured Sterolibacterium sp. | reverse complement strand
GTGGCGCATGTCCAGCCAGACGCAATCGCCCCACGGCGTCTTGACCGCCCTGCCCTTCTGGAACTCGTGCCAGATGCTTTGGCTGACGCGGTCGCGCGGGCCGAGCTCCATGGTCTTCAATACCGGCTTGCCCAGCGGCGTCTCCGGGCCCATGCCGTAGTCCTGGAGGAAGCGATAACCGTCCTTGTTCAACAGCACGCCGCCTTCGCCGCGGCAGGCTTCGGTGAGCAGGGTGCCGGTGTTGGGCAGGCCGGTCGGATGGTACTGGACGAACTCCATGTCCTTCAGCGGCGCTCCCGCGCGGTAGGCCATGGCCATGCCGTCGCCGGTCTTGATCGCGCCATTGGTGTTGAAGGGGAACATGCGGCCGGCGCCTCCGCCGGCGACGATCACCGCGCCGGCCTGAAAGCAGCGCATCTGCCCGCTGCGCATCTCAATTGCGGTCAGGCCCCGGCAGCGCCCCTCGTCCACCAGCAAGTCGGTGGCGAAAAACTCGTCGTAGCGCTGGATATTGGGATATTTCAGCGAGGTCTGGAACAGCGTGTGGAGAATGTGAAAGCCCGACTTGTCGGCGGCAAACCAGGTGCGCTGGATTTTCATGCCGCCAAACGGCCGCACCGCCACGGAACCGTCGGCTTCGCGGTTCCAGGGACAACCCCAATGCTCCAGTTGGGTCAATTCCCTGGGCGCCTCATGGATGAAGTACTCGACGGCATCCTGATCGGACAACCAGTCGCCGCCGCCCACGGTATCGTGGAAATGCTGCTCGAAACTGTCGTCCGGCTTGACCACCCCGGCGGCGCCGCCCCCCCCGGCGCAGGTGTGGCTGCGCATCGGATAGACTTTGGAGATCAAGGCAATCCGCAGGTCCGGCGCACCTTGGGCGAGTTCTATGGCGGCGCGCAATCCAGCGCCACCCGCTCCGATGATGGCCACATCTGTCTTGATCGTCTCCATTGCTTCTCCTCAAAACCTGCAGGTGAAAATCTCAAATTTCAGTTTCGGCAAAGTGGCATGCCACTCGCAAGGGTCATGACCTTTGGTAGCGATACACAGAGCCAGCCACCTCCCGCGCCAACAGGAGTGCAGTGTCGTTCATGGTCTCGTACAGTGACAGGGCCAGACGTTCGCGCAGCGGAACAAGCAACGCGGGCAGACGCAAGGAGCGGCTCAAGGCCTGGGTTTCCTGCGCATACAGCTGCAGCAGGCGATGCAGCAAGCGCTCGAACTCGATGCGCGAATAAGCCGAGCGGACAGCGGCACGACTTCCACGCGTGCGCCGCCATGCGTCGAGAATCCGGTAAGCGGCGCCGAGCAGGCAATCTATGCGCCGCGTCCGGATCGGCGCGATCTCTTCGTAGCGAATCACGATGCCGACCGGGAAGCCGCCCAATTGGGCAAGAAATTCTTGATCGATGCCCTTGGTAGCATCATACAGCTGCCGTGAAGTGTCGCTTCCCGGCGGAATGCCGGAGGCAAGCGCCGCGCCGCCGCCGCGGATCACCAGAGCATCCTTTTGCACTTCCTTGGCCAGGTTCATCGCCAGGAACGGCTCCAGGCGAGGGAGTGCGATGCGTAACGGCAAGATCGAACGCAACTTGTCCGTAGTACGCTGGCTGTAAACTTCCAGCATCCTGCTGTTCAAGGATGTCAACACGCGCACACGGTTCATGTCGAAGACCACTCATCCCGTATTGCCGCTCAAAAGCACATCGATCTTCAGTCGGGCTGCGGTTTGACTCCACGATGGAATCCGATCATGCCGGCCATGATGGTTTTCGCCATAACGTCGCAGTACTTCAAATCCCGCAATAAACCAGACATCTCTTCGGCCGAATAGAAATGCTCCAGCGCATCGATGAAATACTTCTTGCAATTTTGGGCCGCAGAACCGCTTTGGAACATCAGGCCGGTAAACGCCAGGCTGCCGCGCAGATAGGCGTAATACAGGGTTTTGACGATGGGATTGGCCGGCCGCAGCATGTCGCAGTGATAGAAGCGTCCGCCCGGCTTGAGCACGCGATGAATTTCCGTGAAAACTTCCCTGACGCGCAGGTGGCGCGACGCATACTGCAAGGTCACCACATCGAAATGGTTGTCCGGGAAGGGCAGCACATGCACGTCGCCGATGGTGCTGCCGATATGGAATCCCAAAGCCTCGGCGCGCTGCTTGCCGACTTCCTGCATCGCGGCACTACGGTCCATGGCATGCACCTCGAGGCTCGGCTCGCGCTTCAATAATGCGATACCGACAGCATTGGTGCCGCCGCAAACATCCAGCGTGCGTTCTCCCGGATGAAGTTCGACGATGGACATGAAGCTATTCAGAAAACTGTTCCACAAGCCGAGGCTGGCGACCAGGTTGCCGCGATCGTAATAGGGGGCGACGTCGGCGAACACGTCATTCAGCTCCTGCGACCAAACTTTACTGAAGCGCTGCTCGCGAAATTGCTCGCGAATTGCGATGGGCGGCGGGGGACTCATGGGATGGAATGCTCCTGTGGTTGTCAGTTTTGTTCTGAGCGATGACTTCATCGACGATAGTAACTTCCGCCCTCGACGGGCAGTTTGATATAAGTCAATCAGGGCGCGTGCAGCGGAGGTCTAGCCGATACCAGAGCATGCAATCATTCACTTCGATGATGTAACAGCTTGTCCTGTCGTCGCAATGTACATCGATACGACGCTTTACTTCGGAATATCCCTGGCCTTCGAATCACCCGCAGCAGGCGGTGCAAGCGGTGCATCGAGCTTGGCCGGGGGGGCGCTCGGCGCTGCCGGTTCGGTCTGGGTCTTGACCGAATCCATCACGCTTACAGGGGCTTTGGTGCGATTGGTCGCCATGTAACTCAGGGAAAGGCTGGTCAGGAAGAAGATCGCGGCCAGAACACCGGTGGTGCGCGACATGAAGTTGGCCGAACCCGATGCGCCGAACAGGCTGCCCGAGGCGCCACCGCCGAATGCCGCACCCATGTCGGCGCCTTTGCCGTGCTGGATCAATACCAAGCCGATCACGGCAAGGCCGATCATGACATGCCCTGTCAGCACTATCGGAAACAGAATATCGTTCATTGAAACTTTCCTTTAACTTGAAATGTCAGGCGGCGGCACAGATCGCGAGAAAATCTTCGGCCACCAGCGAAGCGCCGCCGATCAGTCCGCCGTCGATGTCGGGCATGGCGAACAACTCCTGGGCATTGCCCGGCTTGACGCTGCCGCCATATAAAATTTGCGCTCCTTGCGCCACCGTCGCGTCGCTTGCGGCGATGCGGCGGCGAATCAGCGCATGCACATCCTGCGCCTGCTGCGGACTTGCGGTCTTGCCGGTGCCGATGGCCCAGACCGGCTCATACGCCAATACCGCACTCGCCAGCGCCGCGACGCCCGATTTGGCGATCACCGCATCAAGCTGCCGGGTGACGACCTCGCCGGTGATGCCCGCCTCGCGTTCCGCCAGCGACTCGCCGACGCAGAGAATCGGCGTCAGACCCGCCTGCAAGGCCGCTGCGAATTTTGCGGCAACCACCGCATCGCTTTCGCCATACAGGGCGCGGCGCTCGGAATGGCCGACCAGCACATAGCGGCAACCGAATTCGACCAGCATCGCCGCGGCCACTTCCCCGGTGTAAGCGCCCTGGGCATGCTCGGAAACATTCTGGGCGCCCCACGCCACCTTGCTCCCGGCCAGTGCGGCTTGCGCCTGAGCCAGGTAGGGAAAAGGCACGCACACGGCGCAAGCCGACTTGAAGCCGGCCGCCGCCTCCTTGACGCGCGTCAGCAACGCCTGGTTGGTTTCGAGCTTGCCGTGCATCTTCCAGTTGCCGGCGACGAGCTTGGTACGCATGGAATTTTCCTGCAGAATTAAACCAGCGGATTATAGCGGTCTGCGGGGATAAGGGTCAAACTCAGCGACAAAGTAATCTATTATCCGGATTGTTCGACTCTGCATGTTCTGGGGGAGTAATCATGACCACCGCCCAATATCGCCGCCGTGCCCTGCTGCAAGCGCTGACCAGCGCCGGTCTGCTTGGCGGTGCGGGCATTTCCGGGCTGATCGGCAAATCCCTGGCAGCCGAATCTTCCTCCGCCGTCCAGGGAATTCGCCGGCTCGGCGGCAAGGTCACGGTTAACGGTGCGTCGGCAGTCGAAGGCGTCCTGATTCGTCCCGGCGATACGGTCGTCACCGCTGCGAATAGCCAGGCGGCTTATGTCATGGGCCAGGATGCCTTCTTGCAGCGCGCGCAAAGCCGCGTCAGCTTCGGCGACAGCGCCGCCGCCGGCGTGATGCGCGTCATCAGCGGCAAGCTGCTGTCGGTGTTCGGCAAAGGACAAAAACACATCCTGACGCCGACTGCGACCATCGGCATCCGCGGCACCGGCTGCTACATCGAAGCGGAAGCGGCGCTGGTCTACTTTTGCCTTTGCTACGGCGAGGCCGATCTGGAGCCGACGGCTGCCAGCGCCGAGCGTGAAACGATCCGCACCTCGCATCATGACCATCCGCTGTATATCCATAGCGACATGAACATGCCGAAAATGATGGTGCCGGCCCCGGCCATCAACCATACCGACGCGGAACTTAGCTTGCTGGAAAACCTGGTTGGCCGCCGGCCGCCGTTCGACGGTTCCGGCAGTTATTAGGCGCCGGCGCACTCCGCGCCTGTGATTGCGCATGCCCTGCCGACGGCGGCTGTCAGGGACCGACGCCCTTGCGATCCCGATCCTTGAAGGAGCAGGTTTTATCCTGTATGTGCCCTTTGTAATGCGCCTCGAAAGCGCGGCAAATGTCCGGCTTGAACAGCCACTGCCGGTCGGGCGTGGTAAACAACAGTGCGTCTATCGGAAACTCCTGCTCCTGGTAGATCTCGAAGATCTGCACCCTGTCGGGCTGGATGTGCTTGCGATGCAGGTATTCCACCAGCCCGCAGATCGTGTCCGAGAAATAGGAGTTGTATTCCTCATCCTCCTCGAAGATGCGGATTCTGGCTTCGTAGGTATATGGCAGGCTCTCGTCGTATTTGGATTTGGGACCGAGAATTTTTTCAAGTAGACCCATACCGTTCTCCTTTGAGGGTGTCCGACCCGACCAAGGTATTTTATGCTCCAAACCTGCTGGCAATGCAAGCGTGCGCGTGTCCGGCTTCAGCGGGCTGCCCCCTCCAACGGCGGCAGCCCGAACAGCGCCAGACCATTCCGGTAGGCGATGCGCTCGGCCACATCGCGCGGCAGATCCGCCAGCATGCGCCGGTAAAACCTGGCAATATCCGCGACATCGCTCCAGCGTGGATTGATCCAGGTATCGGTGCCCACGACAAAACGCTCGGGATAACGCAACAGCAGTTTTTTCCAGCGCGGATTGAGCCTGCCGCCCTGTTCCAGGTCGGTTCGATACGACAGTTCGCCGATCAAGGCAGGGTGCTTGGCAAACATCGATTCCACCATCTCGAGCGATGTACTCATGCCGGTGTGGGCCCAGATCACCTTGACGCCGGGCGCATGGCGCAGGATCCGTTCAATCGCATCCTCATCGGCATGCGCATGCAGCCAGAGATCGCGCTCCTTGGCCAGCCGGGCGATCTTTGCCATATAGGGCGCATCGGCATCGCGACCGAAAATGTGGAACTCGCCGATGCCGCGATAAATCCCCCGCCGCAGCTCGGTTTCCACATACGCCTCGATGGCGGGATTGGCAAACCAGTCGTGGCGGTCCGGCTGCACCCGATAGGGCCGCAGGAAGGGAACGATGCGTATATCCGCAGCGCCCTGGGCGATCAAATCCAGCGTGCCGTCGTTCGGCCGGCTGGTTGCGAGCACCGCGCGAATGCCGGTCTCGCGCCACAGCGCGACCACCTGCTGCGGCGACAACAGCGAGCGCGCCTCGACGTTGTAATGCATATGGGCATCGAACAGCGGCAAAGGCGCCAGCTGCGGCGCGGTTTCCGCCCGGAGCGCGGCTGCAGCCATCAGCAGCCACGCGGCCAGGGCAATCATCGAGTGACGGATCATGGAGAACCTCCTGTGCCTGAATTAATCGGCTGTGACGATTTAGAGCCTGGTCTATATTCTGGCCTTTAATCTGCATCGAGAAAAGCCAGCCGCGCACCCGCGACCAGCAGCAAGCCGCCGCCGATCCGTTCCAGCGGCCCGGCCAGACGAGCCCCGGCCAATTGTCCGGCGCGCGCGGCGGTCACGGCGTACGCTCCCAGCACCAGAAACTCGATCAGGACTGAGCTCGCTCCGAGCACCAGGATCTGCCAAGCGACACTCCCGCGCGGATCGATGAACTGCGGCAGCAAAGCGATGAAGAAGACCAGCGCTTTGGGGTTTCCCGCCTGGATCAGGAAGCCGCGCAGGAATATCCTGCGTGGAGTGCGCATCGTCGCCGCAGCCGCTGCCGTTGCGCCGCCCCGCGAGAGCAGCATGCGCAAGCCGAGCCAAACCAGATAGGCGGCGCCGGCCAGTTTGAGCGCGTGAAACAGGCCGCTGGAAGCCACGATCACCGCCGCCACGCCGGTCGCGGAGAGGACGAAATACAGGGTATTGCCGCTAAGAATGCCCAGCGATGCGCCGATGCCGGGGCGCACACCCTGGCCGAGCGCCGTCGACACCACATACAGCACCGCTGGCCCGGGGATGAGGCAAAGAACCGTTTCGGTGATGCAGAACAACAGCCAGGTTTCAAGCGTCATGGGCTTCCTGTGGCCTCCGGAGGAAAATGTCCGCCGATGGTAATCGGAAAAGGAGCGTGGCAGGAAGTTTCTGTGTTGTTAGTCCGCGCGGGGAAAAGTGCAAGAATACTTTCTCTCGCAGGCGGGCATCAAGCAACCCATGTAAGATTGCCATACGACCGAACATTGAAGACGTAGCTCCATCAAGAAGAGCCTGCCAATATGGATATTTTTACCTGGTTTGTCCCCCCGAACGTCCTGGATGACCCGCGTAAATGCACGCGTCACAGGGGCATCGCGAAATCCCTGCTGGCGATTTCCCTGGTCACGACTCTGATGTTCTTTGGCGACCTGTTTATCAGAGGGCGCCTGCCGTATACCGAGTACGCCTTATTCGCCGTCGCCATTGCTACGCCCACCATGGGGGCTCTGCTGATACGCATGACGGGCGACATCACCCTGGGCCTGGTGATGACCAACATCGGCGGCATTTTGATTGTTGCCGTGTGGGCCTTCTTGACTGGCGGCATCACCTCGTTTGCCCTGCCGGTTTTTCTTGCGAATATCTCCCTGCTAAGCACCTTCGGTAATGCCGCCATCTTGCTGCTCATGGGGATTGCGCTGATGGCTACGCTGGTATTTTTGTATCTGGCGACGGCCATAGGCTGGCTGCCGGTGAGCCTGATTCCGGATTCGGCTCAGCCGGCACTGATGCTGACCACCATGCTGGGTTCGGTCGGGTTGGTGGTGCTTGCGGGAGTCGTGGTGGCGCGCGACCGTGCGGCGGCCAAGGCCCATTTGCGTGCCGCGCAGCATGCCGCCGAGCAATCGAGCCGCGCCAAAACGGTGTTCCTGACCTCGATGAGCCATGAGTTCCGCACTCCATTGAATGCGATCATGGGATTTTCCGAACTGCTCCGTTCCGACGAGGAGAAGCAACTGAACAAGGACCAACTGGGAAGCATTGATCACATATTGACCGCAGGAAAGTATCTGCTGGGACTGGTGACGCAAGTGCTGGAAATGAGCCGCATCGAGGCCGGCGAGGTGAAGGTGGACATGGCGCCTGTCCGCGCCGATCGGATCATCGCGCCTTGCCTGTCGATCATCGAACTGGAGGCGAAAAATAGAAGCATCACGCTGGACAACGACTGCGGCGACTGCGCCAAATGGGTCGTATGGGCCGACCATGCGCTCGTTCAGCAGGTGATGCTGAATCTGCTGTCCAATGCCGTGAAGTTCAATCGCGATGGCGGCCGGATCACCGTCACCTGCCGGCAGGCCGGCAACGACTATCTACGCATCGCCATCACCGATACTGGATTCGGGATCGCGAGCGACAAGAGGGCCGAATTGTTCGTTCCGTTTGCCCGCCTGGGCGCGGAAGCCCTGACGATCCAGGGCGCCGGTCTCGGTCTCGCGATGGCCAAGCGCTTAACCGAAAGGATGCGGGGGCATATCGGCTATGAATCCACCGAGGGCATAGGCAGCACCTTCTGGATCGAACTGCCGCTGGCCGAGTCGCACGCAACCGTCGCTTGAACCGAACTTCTCGCCGATCCTCCCGCCCTCAGGGAATAAACGCCACGGCCGGAAGGATGTCTCCAATTGCGTCACATGGAAATCCGGAAGCACATTTTCTAAGCTTGGCCGTTGCGATATAGCCACTGCTTGATTTCCTCCTTATGCGCCAGATCGTGCTGGAACATGAACGCGGGCATGTCGCACAGGGAGACGGCGCCGACGCCTTCCTGGCTGCCGCTCCTTGACCAGTCCTCGGCAGACAGCGCTTGCATGGCGTCAATATTGGCCTGGCGCGCCGCCTGAAACGCTTTCAGGCCGGCAGAAAGCGACAGCGATCGGTAGTCTCTTTCCCGCGCGACCTTGGATCCATCGAAGTCGGCAAGCACAGGGGCGCTTTCGCTGCGCAATCGCCGAATTCTTAAACCGAAGCCTTCAGCCTCGAGGTCGGCGAGGTGCCACACTTGTTCAACCGGCGAGAACTCGCCGGCCGGCCCGGGGGTGCGGGATGCCTCGATATCCAGCGCAGCAAATGTTTGCTCCAGGTAGCGATGCATGTCCGAGAGGGATTCCCAAAGCTCCTGGCGCCGGGAATCAGACAGGCTCATGTATTGCATGTGCCCTCCTTTTGAAAATTCGATGCGAGCGTTGCTTGCCTCGGACGTACATAATAGTTGTCGTACTCGCCTTGCTCGACCAGTTGAAAGCCGTGGCGTACATAGAAACGATTCGCGTCGCTGTCGCGCAGCGCACCCACGCGGAGTTGCTGCGCCTCGGCATCCGCCTCAACGAATACCCGTGCCAGGACGGCGCTACCGATGCCCCGTCCTTGCGCATCAGGGTTAATGTAAAGATGATCCAGCAGCAGCGCATCCCCTTGCGGCTTGACCACGACAAAGCCGACACGCTCCCCGCCAAGCAGAATGTGG
>CAYHXK010000087.1:0-9156 GCA_964360125.1 uncultured Sterolibacterium sp. | reverse complement strand
CGAAGAAACGGATTTCCTCGGCCGTCAGCGCCGCGCCGTCGCGTTTTCTGCGGATGATTTCCTGGGGTAGCACGCTCTAAGCCGGCCGAAGCTGGAACCAAACATGGGAACTTCGTGAGGCCGGAAAATCCAAGTTTACGAACAAGTACCCTCTGGGGCATAAAGGGCGACTCTCCCCTTGTTTATCCCCCGTAGGAGAACAAGGGGGCAAGCCCCCTTGTAAATCCCCCGAAGACCGACACTTCGAAAAAGTCTGCCCGGAAAATGTGAAGAGCTGAGTCATAAGTGACTAAATTCCGTAGGGAATCCAGATATTCTTGACCTGGCTGGCGTGCGCCAAAACCGTGCGGCCGGCCGCCTGGCGGGGGTCGAACCAATCCCGTCCCTTGCCGCCGCCGACCCAGGTGCGCTTGAGCGATTCGGCGGAAAGACGCTCGACCTCGGCGCAGCCCTCGACCGAACCGTCGTGACGCCACACCGCATCCACGTCGAAATGGCCGGCCAGGACGCGCGCCAGTTCATCCGCGCTGCCGGTCACGATGTTGAGCACGCCGCCCGGCAAGTCGGAGGTGTCGAGCACCTGGTACAAATCCGTCGCCGCGAGCGGGTGCGCTTCCGACGGCACGACGACCACGCGGTTGCCCAGTGCCAGTGCCGGGGCCGCCAGTGCAATCAGACCCAGCAGCGGCGCCTCGCTCGGGCAGACGATGCCGATCACGCCCAGCGGTTCGTTAAGCGCCACGGTGATGCCATGCATCGGCGGCTGGTGCACCAGTCCGTCGTATTTGTCGGCCCATGCCGCGTAATGAAACAGGCGCTGGATGGACGCCTCAACCTCTTTTTCAGGACTCTGGTCGCCGGTCATGACGCCGATGCGCTCGGCGAATTCCGCCGCCCGCACCGCCAGGTTTTCCGCCAGGAAGTACAGCACCTGGGCGCGATTGTGTGCCGATGTTCGCGCCCAGCCGGAGGCCTTATGCGCGGCTTCCACCGCATTGCGGATGTCCTTGCGATTGCCTGCACCGACATCCGCCAGCCAGCTTCCATCCGCCGCGTGGATGGCGCGGCTGTAGCCGCCGTCGGGGCGGGCCTGCTTGCCGCCGATATACATCTTCGCGGTCCGATCTATGGCCGGCAAGCCGGTCGCTTTGCCGGGAACGGCGGCCTTTTTTATTTTTATGCGCAAGGGCTTTGGCGGGCGCGAGTCTTCCGCCCGTGGCGTCAAATACTCGGCCATGCCTTCGCGGCCGCCCTCGCGGCCGAAGCCCGATTCGCGATAACCGCCGAATCCGCAGGCGGCATCGAACTGATTGGCGGTGTTGATCCACACCACGCCGGCCTTGACTTGCGGTGCGATATCCAGCGCCAGGCTGATCGACTCGGACCAGATGCAACAGGCCAAACCGTAAACCGTGTTGTTGGCCAGTTGCACGGCTTCCGCCGGCGTGCGAAAACTCATTGCCACCAGCACCGGCCCGAAAATCTCGGTCTGCGCCACGGCCGCCGCCGTGGAGGCACCGGTAATCAGGGTCGGCGGATACCAACTGCCATCGCTTGGAATTTCGCAATCCGGCTGCCAGATCTCGCAACCCTCGGCGCGTGCCGACTCGACCAGGCCGGTGATCCGCTGCAGCTGCACCGGGTCCACCAGCGCGCCCATGTCCATGGACTTGTCCAGCGGGGAGCCCAGGCGCAACTGGCTCATGCGGGTCTTGAGCTTGGCCAGGAAGCGT
The DNA here is from genome assembly GCA_964360125.1 of uncultured Sterolibacterium sp. Classification (GTDB taxonomy): domain Bacteria; phylum Pseudomonadota; class Gammaproteobacteria; order Burkholderiales; family Rhodocyclaceae; genus JACRAR01. The sequence goes on along the minus strand of CAYHXK010000087.1, from coordinate 7,423 downwards.
TCCTGCACCGATTCCTGCACCAGTAGCCGCGAGCCGGCGCAACATACCTGTCCCTGGTTGAACCAGATGGAGTCGACCAGCCCTTCCACCGCCGCGTCCAGGTCGGCATCGTCAAAGACGATGAATGGCGATTTGCCGCCCAGCTCCAGCGACAGTTTCTTGCCGCTCCCCGCCGTCGCCTTGCGGATCAGCCGGCCCACTTCGGTCGAGCCGGTAAACGCCAGCTTGTCGATGCCGGCATGGTTGACGAGCAACTCCCCCACCCGGCCGTCGCCCGTGACAATATTCACCACCCCCGGCGGGACCCCCGCGCGCTGGCAGATCTCGGCAAACAGCAGCGCCGTCAGCGAGGTGAATTCGGCCGGCTTGAACACCACGCTGTTGCCGGCCGCCAGCGCCGGCGCGATTTTCCAGGAGAGCATCAAGAGCGGAAAATTCCACGGAACGATCTGGCCCGCCACCCCGACGGCGCGGTAGTCAGGAAATTCCTCGGACAGCAGTTGCGCCCAGCCGGCATGGTGATAAAAATGCCTTGCCGCCAAAGTGATGTCAATGTCCCGTGTTTCGCGGATGGTCTTGCCGTTGTCCAGCGTTTCCAGCACGGCGAAGAGCCGCGCATGCTTTTGCAAGAGGCGCGCCAATGCATACAACACCCGCGCGCGGCCGTGGCCGCCCAGGGCCTCCCAGCCGCCCTGGGCGCGACGGGCGGCAGCGACGGCACGATCCACATCGGCGGCGCTGGCCTGGGTCAGTTGCGCCAGCAGCTTGCCGTCCGCCGGATTGTTCGACGCAAACAGGCTGCCCGGCTCGCTCCAGGCGTTGTCGATGAACAAGCCGAAGCGGCGCTGGTGCTGGTCCAGCCAGGCCAGGGCTTCCTTCTGGCTTTCGGGTGAGGGTCCGTATTCCATGGTCGCGAGTATCTCTTGTATGGTTGGCATCGTGGCAGGTATTGAATGGAATGTTTTGATCAGGGTTGCGCGTGGCGCTGGGCGGCGGAGTAGTTTCCGCTCACGTGGTGTTCGAGCTGGCGCTCGATGTCGGTCAACAGGCTGGACGCGCCGATGCGAAACAGATGCGGCTCCAGCCACGCGTTGCCGAGCTCTTCCTTCATCACCGTCAGGTATTGCAGGGCGGACTTGGCAGTCGATACGCCGCCGGCAGGCTTGAACCCCACCATGAAACCATGGCGCTGGTGGTATTCGCGAATGGCGCGGACCATGGTGAGCGCCACCGGAATTGTGGCGTTCACACTCTCCTTGCCGGTGGAAGTCTTGATGAAATCGGCGCCCGCCAGCATGCAGACCCACGCGGCCCTGGTCACGTTCTCCAGCGTCGACAAGTCCCCGGTGGCGAGGATGGCCTTGACGTGCGCTGCTCCGCAGGCCTCGCGGTATGCCTTGATTTCGTCATGGAGCGCCTGCCAATTGCCGGTCAGCACGTGGCGACGGCTGATGACGATGTCGATCTCGGTGGCGCCCGCGGCGACCGACAACTCGATTTCCCGCAGCTTGGTTTCCAGGCTCGCCAGACCGGCGGGGAAAGCGGTGGACACGGCGGCGATGGGCAGGCGTCCCGCCAACACCTGGGCGGCCGGCGCGATCATCTCGTGATAAACGCACACCGCGCCGGTGGTCAGCGCCGGTACACCCAGCGCCTGCAGCAGGTCCGCCCGCAGCGGGTGCAGCGCTTTCATGCACAACCGTTCCACCCGGCCGGGGGTGTCGTCGCCGCCCAGCGTCGTCAGGTCGATGCATTGAATCGCCTTGAGGAGCCAGGCGGCCTGGTATTCTTTTTTTACCGTGCGGCGCGCGACCAGGCTCGCCGCGCGGCGCTCGGTGGCGTTGCGGTTTACATGGATCTGGTGAATCCAGCCGAGATCGAGGCCGACGGCCTCGTTACGTTTATCTTCGGGGCGTTGAGTCATAGCAGGCTGCGTCCGTGAGCCACGGGGGGAATGGAAAGATGGTGGGCCAGCGTTTGGCCGATGTCGGAAAAACTGGTCGAAATGTCCAGCGCACAACTGCGCACGCCTGGGCCAAAAAACAACATGGGAATATGTTCCCGGGTATGGTCCGAGCCTGGCCAGGTGGGATCGCAGCCGTGATCCGCGGTGATCACAGCCAGGTCTCCGGGCCGCAGTTTGGCCATGAACTCGGGCAAGCGCAAGTCGAACTCGCGCAGCGCTCGGGCGTATCCGGAGACATCGCGGCGGTGGCCGAACAACTGGTCGAAGTCGACGAAGTTGACCAGGGTCAGCGAGCCGTCGCCAGCCTCATCTGTCGCTCCCAGCAGGGCATCGAACAGGGCCATGTTGTCCGCGCCCTTGACGACTCGGGACACGCCCCGACCGGCAAAGATGTCGCTGATCTTGCCCAGGGCAATCACCTCGCCCCCGGCGCCTTTGACTTGGGCGAGCTGTGGCGCGCCTGGGGGCGCGACGGCGTAGTCGTGACGGTTCGCCGTACGCCGGTAGTTACCGGCGTCGCCCACAAAAGGACGCGCGATCACCCGCCCGATGTTGTACGGCCGGACCAGCTCGAAGGCGGTTTCGCAAACGCGGTACAAGCGTTCCAGGCCGAAGTGCTGCTCGTGCGCGGCGATCTGGAACACCGAGTCCGCCGAGGTGTAGATGATGGGCTTGCCGCTGGCGCAATGTTCGTCGCCGAGGCGATTGATGATTTCGGTGCCGGACGCATGGCAATTGCCCAAAAAACCGGCCACACCGGTTTGCGCCTGCAATGCATCGGTCAAAGCCGGAGGAAACGAGGGTGCCGCCGGCGGAAAGTAACCCCAGTCGAATTCGACCGGAAGACCTGCAATCTCCCAATGTCCGCTCTGCGTATCCTTGCCGGTGGAACGCTCCCGCGCCGCGCCATAAGCGCCGTCAAACCCTTCGCGCTTCGCAAAACCCGCCGGCCACTGGCCGCAGGCCAGTCTCGCTGCGGCCCCCAGGCCCAGGCGCTCCAGGTTGGGCAGGGCTAGTGGTGTCCCTTGCATGTCGGCCCAACGCGCAATGTGTCCCAGGGTATTGGCGCCCGCATCGCCAAAAGCCTGTGCGTCCGGGGTAGCACCGATACCAAAGGAGTCCAGCAGCAGGATAAAGGCTCTCGTCATTTCTGCATCAAGCCGTATGCGTGGGACTATGGTGACTTGCGCCGGGATCGGGCAAGGGCGATGCCTGGGCAATGCGTTGGATGAAGGCTTGAATCAGCGCGATCAGATCCTTGGCGCCCGAGGCCGCGTACTTCAAAGTCTGCTCATGCGAGAGCGCAATCTGCGTCATTCCCTCGGCAAGGTTGGTGACCACGGCCACGCCGACCACCCGCAGCCCGCAGTGGCGTGCCGAAATGACCTCCGGCACCATGGACATGCCGACCAGGTCGGCGCCCAGCGTGCGCATCATCCTGATTTCCGCGGCGGTCTCGAAATTCGGCCCTGGGCACGCCAGATACACGCCCTCGTGCAGGTCGATGCGCTGGGCCGCTGCGGCGGCTTTCAGGACGTCGCGCAGCGCCTGATCGTAGGCATCGGCCATGCTGAAGAAGCGCGGTCCAAACCGTTCGTCGTTGGGGCCTATGAGCGGGGTGCCCGGCAACAAATTGATATGGTCGGTGATCGCCACCAGGCTGCCCGCGTCCACCTCGGTCCGCAGGGATCCCGCCGCGCAGGTGGCGAACAGCAGCTCGCAGCCCAGCAGCTTGAGCGTGCGCACGGCGCTGGTCATGACGCCGGCGCCATAGCCCTCGTAAAAATGCGCACGCCCCTTCAAACAGGCCACCGCCACGCCGGACAGCTCGCCCAGCACCAACTCGCCGGCGTGTCCCGGCACCGTCGAAACCGGAAAGCCCGCGAGTTCGCCGAAGCCGATCGATGTGGCGTCTTCCAGCCGTTCCGCGAGCACGCCCAGGCCGGACCCCAGAATGATCGCCGCGCGCGGCGAAAAACCCGGCTTTCTGGCGCGTATGGTCTGCGCCGCTGTGTATGCAAAGTCATTCGGCATGCTCGGGCGCGTTCTCAATTCAGTGCGGCAAAGTCTTCGAAAACGGCATCCAGCCGGTCCAGGCAGCGGCGCTTGGCGCCGGCATCCAGAAAGCTGACCTCGAAACTGTTTCTTGCCAACTGGTAGGCATGCCGCGAGTCCATCCCCAGCGCCGCAAACGACTGGGAGAAATTTTCGTTGATGTAGCCGCCGAAGTAGGCTGGGTCGTCCGAATTGACGGTGGAGACGATTCCGGCATCCATCAGTTGGCGCAGGTTGTGCCGCGCCAGGCTGGGGAAAACCTTCAGCTTGACGTTGGAAAGCGGGCAAACGGTGAGCGGAATGCGCTCGCTGGCGAGGCGCTGCATCAAGGTGCTGTCGTGCATGGCCTGCACGCCGTGGTCGATGCGCTCCACTTTCAATGCATCCAGAGCGTTCCAGATGTAGGCGGGTGGCGCTTCTTCTCCGGCGTGCGCCACCAGCCTGAAGCCCAACGCGCGGGCGCGCTCGAAAACGCGCGAAAACTTTTCCGGAGGGTTGCCTATTTCGCCGGACGCCAGCCCGATCCCGACGATCTTGTCGCGCAGAGGAAGTGCCTGTTCCAGACACTCGAAGGCATCGTGCTCGCTCAGGTGGCGCAAGAAACACAGGATCAGCGCTGCGCTCATCCCGTACCGGGCGGGCGCCTCCGCGCAGGCGCGATGCAAGCCGTTGATGACCGTCTCCGCGCTCTGTCCATGGTTGGTATGGGTCTGGGTGTCGAAGAAAATCTCGGCATGCAGCACGTTGTCCGCCCGGGCGCGCGCCAGATAGGCGCAAGTCATGGCGTAGAAGTCCTGCTCGGTCTTGAGCACCGTGGTGCCGGCGTGATAGATATCCAGGAAGCTTTGCAGGTTGTCGAAAACATAGGCGTCACGCAAGGCTTCCACCGTCGGGTAGCTCAGCGGCACGCCGTTGCGTTGCGCCATGGCAAAAATCAGTTCGGGTTCCAGCGAGCCTTCGATGTGCATGTGCAACTCGGCCTTGGGCATGGCGCGCAGCAACTCGGACAGGCGCGAGGAAGAAATCAAAGGGTGCATAAGAACCGCTGAGACGTGACTTCGCTTGCCGCAAAATTCAGCGTTCTACGGTGCGCGGCAACAGCTGGCGTTGAAACGCTCCACATCGCCGGTTCGGCAAGAACCGCCCTGGCTGACGTGGAGCGATCGGAGCGTGCTCAGAACTCGTACTTCAAGGACACCTGCATGGCCCACTGCGACTCTCCGCGTACCTGGCGCAGGGTCAGGTCATCCACTGTCGGCGAGACCTGATACACGTACTTGCCGTTGGCGTTGATGCCGACGTAATTGACGAATTTCCGTGTCTGGCCGCCGCTGGAGCCAAAGGCCATCTCGTTGGTCCGTCCCCAGTTCTTGTTGAGCAGGTTGCCGATGTTCAGGATGTCGAATATCAGCAGGCCCCGCTGCGTCGCCTTGAAGCCCGGCACCTGCTGGCTGACGCGCAGATCGAAGCTGTTCACCCACGGCGAGAATTCCGCATTGCGCTTCACCACGCCACCCTTTGCATCGCTGAGCGCCTTGTTCTGGTCGACGATACTCCAGAAGCGGTCTTCGTTGGTGCGGCTGGTGGCGGTATCGCCGAGGAACACCACTTCCCCGGATTGCGGGGCGGACGGAATATACATCAGGTCGTTGCCGGGAACGCCGTCGCCGTTGATGTCGTTGCGATAGGTCCAGCTATAGGGCTTGCCGCTGCGTCCTTCATAGAACAGCCCTACGGTGGTCTTGTAGTTGTCGACAAAGGCGCGCGACCAGTTGAGCGCAGCGCTCACCCGGTCTTTCACCAGATACGCCGAATTCGCCGCCACCTCCTCGTTGGGATTGAAGGCGGAACGCGCATTGAAGTTCGAGTTCGATATCGACGAGGTGAGCGGACTGACCTCGGTCGCCGCCGTGCGCGTGTAGGCCGCCTGCCAGCCGAAGCCACCCTTGTTCGGGCTGGTCAGCGACAGCGTGATCACGTTGCCGGTGCCCTGGTCGGTCGGCGCGGCAACGAGTACGTTGTTGAACGAAGAGTTGCTGAGTGCACGGCTGCGCAGGCCCGCGCAGGCGCCCGAGGTGATGGTGCCGCCAGTGGCGGTCCAGCACGCCGGGTTATAGGCTTGCGGCGTATAGAAAAGCTCCCGGCCGTCGGGACCGGTCCGCGTTGCGCCGCCGAGGTTCAGATGCTTGTAGTAGATGCCGGTGTCCGTCCTGGTGTGGAGCCACTCGGCGCCGAACACCAGGCCCCACCAGGGCAGTTCGGTGTCGTAGGCGAGATTCATTTTCCATACCGCGGGCTGGCTGAGATTCTTGTCGATGAAGTCCACATTGGCGGCCGGTGGCGTACCGGGGAAATTGGTCGGCTGGTTGAGCGGGTCGGCGCTGAAGATGCCGCCGGCGGCGGGACAGGCCGGGAACCCCAAGGTGCCGCAACCGATCACCCGCGTCGCCAGGCCGGTATTCGAGTAGGGATTGGACAGCCAGACGTTGGCCGCCGCGCCCTGGAACAGGCCAAAGCCGCCGCGCACTTGTCCCTTTCTGGTCTCGCTCGGATCGAGGCGGTAGTTGAAGCCGACGCGCGGCTGAAACAGGTTCTGGCCATCCACGGTAATCGAGTTGTCCAGGCCGAAGCCGCCGCTATTGCGCACCACGGTGTTGCCGGTCACGCTGCCCGCCACGGTCGGGGCGGCGGCGGCGGCATTGGCAGCCGGCTTGTCGCTGGTAGACAGGGTGTCGAGGCGCACGCCTGCGGTAATGGAGAGCTTGGCGTTGACCGCCCAGGTATCCTGCACGAAGACGCCGGTATCCGCCAGCGCCCACTGGGCGATGCCGTTGTCCAGCGTTCCGCCGGGCACGGGCACCTGCACCTGGTAGGACGACGGGCGACCCTTGGTGAAGTTCTCCAGGATCGCCGCCTGGATCTGTGCCGCGCTGGCGGTGCCGCAGTTGATCGCGCCAAAGCTATAGAGATAGGTGGCGCTGCTGTTCTGGCAACTGAAGGTGTAGTTGCCCTTGACGTTCTGAAAGAAGGCGTTGTAGACCTTGTTGTTCTGATAGTCGGCGCCGAATTTCAATTCATGCTGGTCGAGCACCCAGTTGGCGCCGAAGTAGGCGTCGACGGTCTTGGTGTCGAGCACGTTGAAGTGGCGGTACTGTTCGGTGCCGAAATTGAGGTAGCGGTAGCCGGTATTCACGCCGGCGGGCGAACCGGCCGGCGCCGGGCCGCTGAATTGCAGCGCCATCGCCGGCAGGTTGCTGTTGTTTTGCGGCACGCTGTTGTAGTCGCGCTTGGATATCTTCATTTCGGTGGAGAAGTTCGGGGTCCAGTCGGCGAACCACTGGGCGACGACGGTGTCGATGGATTTCTGCTGGTTCCACCACGCCGAGGTCAGGTTGAGGCTGG
>CAYHXK010000086.1:0-9162 GCA_964360125.1 uncultured Sterolibacterium sp. | reverse complement strand
CCTTGATTACGTCAGCCAGTTTGGCGCTTCCAACACTACCCTGCTGGGAACCGCCGGTTGGCTCAAGGAAACCATCGACAGCCGCCTTTATCCCACCAAAGGCCATTCCAATCGGCTGGTCGGGGAATTCGCGCTGCCCGGGGGCAGCTTACGCTATTATCGCGCCACATTTCAGCATCAAAACTTTACTGCGTTTCCGATGTTTTCACGCGGCGCCACGCTGATGCTCAATGGCGAAATTGGATATGCCAATGGCTATAGCGGGCGGCAGTTGCCGTTCTTCAAGAACTATTATGCAGGCGGCATCGGATCGGTGCGCGGCTATGATAGTGGATCGCTTGGCCCGATAGATCTGGCGACGGGAGAGAACCTGGGCGGCAACCGTCGCCTGGTCGGCAATGCAGAGCTGTTGTTTCCCCTGCCCGGCAGCGGCCAGGACAAGTCGATGCGTTTGGGCGTTTTTGTCGATGCTGGGCAGGTGTGGGGCACGGATTCAAAGATCTCGCTGTCCGACCTGCGCTATAGCGCAGGCGTCTCGCTTTCGTGGTCATCGCCGGTGGGTCCGCTCAGATTCAGCTTTGCCAATCCGATCAACAAGAAACCTGACGACAAGATCCAGCGCTTGCAATTCCAGCTGGGAACAGTGTTTTGATTACTAGCATTATTTGCATTCAGGAGATTCATTTTGAACAAGATTAATATACCTCTGCTGGCAGTTGCATGCATGCTCGCCGCCGGTTCCGTCAGCGCCGAGGTGAAGATTGGCTTCGTCAACAGCCAGCGCATTCTCAACGACGCCCCGCATGCGGCCAAGGCCAAGAAGAAAATCGAGAAGGAATTCGAGAAGCGCGATCAGGAGTTGCAAAAGCTCGCCAAGCAATTGCAGGCATCACAGGAGATCCTGGAAAAGAATTCCGTGACCATGTCCGAAACCGAACGGCGCAACAAGGAGCGCGAGTTTAACGAACTCAACCGCGATTTTCAGCGCAGGCAGAGGGAGTTCAAGGAGGATCTCAACCTGCGCCAGAATGAGGAAATGGCGGCTATATTCGAGCGCGTAAACAAGGTCATCAAGAGTATTGCCGAGACTGAAAAATATGACATCATTCTTCAGGAAGCGGTCTTCGCAAGCCCTCGCATCGACCTGACCGAAAGGATCATCAAAGCGCTCGGCGACGGCAGCAAGTAAGCGTCGCTTGATTCACGCAGATCCGCGTATTAGAGCCTATCCGTGGGAATAGTACGTCTTGAAGATATCGTTGCCCGCTTCGGCGGCGAATTGATTGGCGATGCTCGTCTTTCGATCCGTCAAGTCGCCAGCCTGGAGCATGCCGGTCCCAGCGAGATCGGTTTTCTCGCCCACCCCAAGTACCGAAAAAAACTTGCCGCCACGCGCGCCGGCGCGGTGATACTGTCGGCGGCTGCTGCCGCCGATTGTCCTACCTCGTGCATCGTCTGCGCGGACCCTTACCTTTACTTTACCCGAGTCGCACAATGGCTGAATCCGCTGGCTCCGGCAACCATAGGGGTCCATCCTTCAGCCACGGTCGAGACCGCCATACCCGACAGCGTAAGTGTTGCGGCCGGGGTGGTCATCGGTGCTGCCGCGCAAGTCGGCGAAGGTTCGCGGATTGGCCCCGGCTGTGTGATTGGAAGCGGAGTCGTGCTGGGCGCGGATGCCCTGCTGCATGCCAATGTCACTATTTATCCCGGCTGCCGGATCGGCGCCCGCGCCATAATTCATTCGGGCGCGGTGATCGGCGCCGACGGTTTCGGTTTCGCGCGCGAGCAAGCGGGTGAAAATGCCGGCGCCTGGCTGAAGATTCCGCAGATCGGCGGTGTCGTCATTGGCGACGACGTGGAGATCGGCGCCAATACCACCATCGACCGGGGCGCACTCGACAACACTGTAATCGGGGATGGAGTCAAGCTCGACAATCAGATCCAGGTCGGCCACAACGTCAGGATCGGCGCGCATAGCGCCCTGGCCGGTTGCGTCGGCATCGCCGGCAGCGCTGAGATTGGCCGCCGCTGCACGATTGGGGGCGGGGCGGTGATCCTCGGTCATCTGAGCTTGGCCGACGACGTGAATATTTCCGCCGGCACCCTGGTGACCAAGTCCGTTTCACAATCCGGCACCTATACCGGCGCCGTGCCATTTCTGGAACACGCCGAATGGCTGAAAAATTTTGCGCGCCTGCGCCGCCTCGATGCAATGGCGGATAAAATACGCGCCCTTGAGTCACGTCTGGCGGAACTGGAGAAAAAATCGTGAACGCGATGGATATACATCAAATCCTCGAGCATCTGCCGCATCGCTACCCGTTTTTACTGGTGGATCGCGTGCTCGAATGCGTCCCCGGCGAGCGCATTCTGGCGCTGAAGAACGTCAGCATCAACGAGCCGTTCTTTCCGGGACATTATCCGCATCATCCGGTGATGCCCGGCGTATTGATCGTCGAGGCACTGGCACAGGCGGCGGCGATCCTGTCGTTCAAGACCATGGGCGGAAAACCCGACGACAGGACAGTGTATTACTTCGTCGGCATCGACGGCGCGCGTTTCAAGAGGCCGGTCACTCCGGGCGACCAGTTGATGCTGGCGGTATCCATCAAAGCCAACAAACGCGGTTTGTGGAAGTTCGCCGCGCAAGCATTAATAGGCGACCAAGTCGCTGCCGAGGCAGAACTGATGTGCACTGTCCGCACCATCGAATGAATTCCGCAGCAATCCACCCGACCGCCATCGTCCATCCAGGCGCCCGCTTGGGCCGCAATGTCGAGGTCGGCGCCTATTCCCTGATCGGCGAGCATGTCGCGATTGGCGACAATACCCGCATCGGGCCGCATGTGCTGATCGGCGGGCATACCCGCATCGGCCGCGACAACCGGATATTCCAGTTTTGCTCGATCGGCGAGATTCCCCAGGACAAGAAATACGCCGGCTAACCCACCCGGCTTGAAATCGGCGACCGCAACACCATCCGCGAGTTCTGCACCTTCAACTGCGGCACCGCCCAGGATGTTGGGGTGACGCGCCTGGGCAATGACAACTGGATCATGGCCTACGTACATCTGGCTCACGATTGCCAAGTGGGAGACAACACCATATTCGCCAACAACGCGCAGCTGGCAGGCCATGTGCAGGTCGGCGACTGGGCGATCCTGGGAGGCTTCACCGCGGTGCATCAGTTCGTCCGCATCGGCAGCCACAGCATCACGGCGCTGGGCAGCATCCTGTTGCAGGATCTGCCGCCCTATGTCACAGCCGCCGGCAACGCTGCGACGCCTCACGGCATCAACAGCGAGGGCTTGAAACGACGCGGTTTTTCCGCGGCGGCGATCCTGGCGATCAAGCGCGCCTACAAGACCCTGTACAAGTCCGGCTTGAAGCTGCAGGAGGCGCAGGCAGCCATCGCCGCGGAGTGCGGTACAACACCGGAACTCCAGCCATTGGCCGACTTCCTTGCCGCCGCCGGGCGCGGCATCGTCCGCTAGCCCCGCCATGGCCAATTCCCTCAGGATCGCCATGGTGGCCGGGGAGTCTTCGGGCGATCTGCTGGGAAGTCACCTGATCGAAGCGTTCAAGCCGCACTTGGCGCATTTGCCGGATACCCGTTTCTTCGGCATCGGCGGGCCGAAAATGGAAGCCGCCGGATTCAGCGCCGAATGGCCGGCGGAGAAACTGGCGGTGCGCGGTTATGTCGAGGTGCTGCGGCACTATCGGGAAATTGTGGGAATTCGTCGGCAACTGCTGAAACGACTGCTAACCGATCCGCCGGACATTTTCATCGGCGTCGATGCGCCCGATTTCAATCTTTGGCTGGAAGCGCGTCTCAAGGCCGCCGGAATTACGACCATCCATTTCGTCAGTCCTTCCGTATGGGCGTGGCGCGGCGCGCGTCTGCGCAAAATCGCCCGTTCGGTAAGCCAGATGCTGTGCCTGTTCCCGTTTGAGCCGGAAATCTTCCACCGGCAGGGTATCGAGGCAAGCTATGTCGGACATCCACTAGCCGACATCATTCCGCTGGAGCCGGATCAGCGGGCAACCCGCGAGCGTCTCAATCTGCCGCAGGATGAGATAGTGTTCGCCCTGTTGCCGGGCAGCCGGCAGTCGGAGCTGCATTTCATGGCGGAGACCTTCATCGAGACCGCCAAGCGCTTGCATCTGCGATTTCCCCGGGCGCGCTTCCTGGTGCCGCTGATCTCGCGCGAGACGCGCATGCAGTTCGAGACGGAACTGTGGTTGCGCGGCGCGCAGGAATTGCCGCTGACCCTGCTGTTCGGTCATGCCCACGATGCCATGGCCGCCGCCGACGCGGTGTTGGTGGCAAGCGGAACGGCGACGCTGGAAGCGGCCCTGTTCAAGAAACCGATGGTGATCGCCTACAAGATGTCGCCGTGGTCGTGGCAACTGATGCGGCGCATGAGATACCAGCCGTGGGTGGGCCTGCCCAACATCCTCGCCCGCCATTTTGCCGTGCCGGAGTTTCTGCAGGACGAGGCGACGCCGGATAATCTTGCCCAGGCGCTGGGTAACCTGGTCGGCGACCAAATCATGCGTGAGCGCTTGCACGATCTGTTTTCAAACTTGCATCGGCTGTTGCGCCAGAATACCGCCGACAAGGCGGCAGCGGCAATCCTGCCGGCTTTACTCGGCGGGTCGGCCCCCTCTCCCCAGGGAGTCGCCGCATGAAACTGCTGATCGCCGGCGTCGATGAAGCCGGACGCGGCCCGCTGGCCGGTCCGGTGTATGCGGCAGCAGTGATTCTGGATCCGGCGCGACCGATAAAAGGCCTGAACGATTCGAAAAAGCTATCCGAAAAAAAACGCGACCGGCTCGCCTTGGAAATCCAGGAGTGCGCCTTGGCTTGGGCTGTCGCCAGCAGCAGCGTGGCCGAAATCGACGCCATCAATATCCTCCAGGCAAGCCTGCTGGCGATGCGCCGGGCGGTCGAAGCGCTGCCGTCGGCGCCCGACGAAATCCTCGTCGATGGCCTGCATTGCCCGGCTGTTTCAATGAAGGCGCGGGCCATCGTCAGGGGGGATGCCTCGATCCCCGCCATTGCCGCCGCTTCGATCCTGGCCAAGACCGCCAGGGATGCCGAACTGTTGCGCCTGCATGCGGTTTTTCCGCAATACGGCCTCGACCGCCACAAGGGTTACCCGACAGCGGCGCATCTTGCCGCATTGCATGAATATGGCGCGACCGTCATCCACCGCCGCAGTTTTGCCCCGGTACGTCATCTGCTTGTCCCAAGGGATACCGTCCCTGCGGGACATAAAGGAGAGAAGTCTTGAATCCCATCCCGCTGCTGTTGTTCCTGCACCTTGTCGCCGTTGCCGTGTGGGTCGGCGGCATGTTCTTCGCCTACGTCTGTCTCAGACCGGTGGCTGCGGCGCAACTTGATCCGCCGCTGCGTCTGGCGTTATGGGTAGGCGTATTCAGCCGGTTCTTCCCCTGGGTGTGGTTGGCGGTAACGCTGATCCTGGTGTCAGGGCTAACCATGATCTCCCTGATCGGCTGGCGTGGAGCGCCGCCGCACTGGCATGCCATGCTGACCCTGGGCAGCGTCATGATGCTGCTGTTTGCGCATCTCACCTTCGCCCTGTTTCCCCGCTTGCGTCAGGGGGTTGCCGCGAGTGAATGGCCGAAGGCCGGCGCGGCGCTGAATCAAATTCGAAAAGTGGTCGGATTCAATCTGGTGCTGGGTTTGACGACCATTGGCGTTGCCACTCTTGGCGCCTATTTCAGACACTGATAGCGGTCGCACCCGACGCGGCGTCTGCAGTCAAGCAGGAATTTAGGCAGCCAGGCGCCCAGGCAACAACTCGGCCAGCAAGTTTCGCCATGCCTCGACTTCCCGCAGTGGATCAACCAGCGGCCGGCGCGACTTGACCGCTTCGACAAGGGTGGCGTGAAACTCGGGCGCCTCCATGGTCAAGCGCATCAATACAGCCAGGGCGGCCTCATGCCCGACTCGGAAATATGCCGGGTAGTTTTCCCCGAGCAGGCCGCGGTTGCCGGGAATGTCCGAAGCCAGCACCGGCACGCCGGCGGCGATGGCCTCGGATACCACATGCGCGCCGCCCTCCAGGCGCGAACTGAGGATCATGGCGTGGCTGCGGCTCAGGAGATCCAGGGCGCGCCAGTGGGGCAATTCACCGACCCAGCGATAACGCGGCTCGGCGCTCATCAGACGGCGCGCTTCGCCCGCCATGCAATCCGAGAGCGCCGCGCCGGCCTGGACGACCTCAAACCTGGCTTGCTTAGGTAAATCCGGCAAGCACTGCATGGCAAGCACGGCACGAAACGGGTCTTTCTCCTCGCGCAGATGGCCGAGTAGGCAGAAGCGAAAACGGCGTGGGAGTTTTGCTGGTGGAAAGGGCAGGTCTGGCGTGCCGAGGGTGACCGACTGATGGATCACCCGGCAAAGGGAGCGTTGCCCCGGCGTCAATTCCTCTAGCGCGGCCGCTTGCAGCACTACCAGCCGGGAAGCCAACTCCAGTGACGCTCTTGCCGTTGCGTCAATCCGGATGTCATGGTAGATGTCGGTGCCGGTGAGCGCCAGCACCAACGGGCGTTGGCCGTGGCGGGCACGCCATGCTTGCATGGCGCGATGGCTCCTGCGGGCATGCAGAGCGATCATGAGATCTTCGTTGCCCCCGTCCCAGTCGCTGCGGATGGCGACACGGGCGCCCAGTCCGCGCAGCAGACGCGCCCAGCGCAACGCAGTTCGGCGGTTGCCGGCGCGCGAACCGGGAGGGGCTGGAGTGACGATGACGATGCGGGGTGCGGGCATGCGGCAAACCTTGATGAATCAGCCGATTGTAGCCGTAAGCGGGGAGTTTTTGCGGATGCGGGCAGTGTGCTATGTTTACCCGCTGGTTGAACCACTATCATGATACAGACATGAAGCGAATTACCTCCCGCGACAATCCGACATTCAAGGGATTAAAGGCGCTCGGCGAAGACGCCCGAGAACAACGCCGCCAAGGAATGACGCTGATTGAGGGATGTCACCTGGTCGCAGCCTACCGCGACAAGCTGGGTCAGCCCGAACGGCTGATTCTAAGCGAGCATGGGTTTGAACAAGCAGAAATACAGGCGCTGTGCGAGACGCTGCCCAACGTGGAGAAACTCTTGCTGCGCGACAGTCTGTTCCGCGAAATCAGCGACCTGGCGACACCGACGGGTGTTTGCGCTGCGATCCGCATACCCTCGCCGCAAACGTCCAGCGCCAGCGGCTCCTGTGTTCTACTCGATGCCTTGCAGGATACCGGCAATGTCGGATCGATACTCCGCTCGGCGGCTGCGGCGGGGATCATAGACGTATTTCTCGGCCCTGGTTGCGCCGGCGCATGGACGCCGCGTGTCCTGCGGGCGGCGCAAGGCGCCCATTTCGGCCTGCGCCTGCATGAGCAGGCCGATCTGGCGGAGGTCATGGCGAGATTTTCAGGCGCGACGCTGGCGGCGACGGCGCATGGCGGCGAGCCGCTGTATCGGCATGATCTCACCGGCAATGTGGCCTGGCTGTTCGGTAGTGAAGGCGGCGGGATTAATCCTTCGCTGGAAGCCATCGCCTCGAAACGCGCCATGATCCCGCTGGTTGTCGGCAGCGAGTCCCTGAATGTAGCGGCCGCCGCGGCCATCTGCCTGTTCGAGGAAGTCAGACAGAAAGCCGCCTGGGCGCGAAGATAATTACGCAGTCGCGCTTCGGCCAGCCCGGCCATCCTCGGCCCGTCAGAAGGTATCCCGGTCGAGCTTGACCGTTTGCATCAGCGTGGCGGCGATTTCCTCGATCGACTTGGTGGTGGAGTCCAGCCAGCGTATGCCTTCGCGACGCATAAGCTTCTGCGCAGCCTTGACTTCATAGCGGCAGTTGTCGAGCGAAGCGTAAACGCTGTCGGGTCGCCGCTCGTTGCGGACGATGGCAAGCCGATCGGGGCCGATGGTGAGGCCGAATAGCTTGTGGCGATGTTTTTCCAGGTTGCCCGGCAACTTGTTGCGCTCGAAATCCTCGGGGATCAGCGGGTAATTGGCGGCCTTGATGCCGAACTGCACGGCAAGGTAGAGGCTGGTCGGCGTCTTGCCGCTGCGTGAGACGCCGACCAGGATCACGTCGGCCATGTCCAGATCGGTATCGGAAACGCCGTCGTCGTGCGCCAGGGTGAAATTGATGGCTTCGATGCGGTTGGTGTAGCCTTGGGAGTTGGCGCGTCCGTGGGCGCGGCCGATGGTATGGGTCGAACGGGCGCCCAGCTCAGCCTCCAACGGAACGATGAAAGTCTTGAAGAAATCCAGGATCACCGCATCGGCCTGACTCAGGACGTCGGCCACGGCGGAGTTGACCAGGGTCAACACTACAATCGGCCTGAGTGAATCGCCTCGTTCAGTTGCTTTGATTCTTGAGAGACATTCGTTGGCTTTTTCCACGGAATCGACGAAAGGCATGCGCACTTGGCGAAAGTGCAGGCCCTCGAACTGCGAGAGCAGACTGTGGCCGATAGTTTCGGCGGTGATGCCGGTGCCGTCCGAAACGAAAAATACCGTGCGCGGTGCAGTCATGTTTGTTCCGGTCGAGAGGAAAATGAGCAGTAAAGACTATAAAATAACGCTTTCGCCTGCGCCTATCCATTAATTTTTGAAAGACCAGACATGAAGCGCTACGTCATTGCATTCGACCATCTGCGCATGACCGACGTCGACCAGGTCGGCGGCAAGAATGCCTCGCTGGGCGAAATGATCAGCCAGTTGGCGGCCAGCGAGGTGCGCGTACCGGGTGGCTTTGCCACGACGGCGGCGGCTTATCGCGAGTTTCTGGCCTATCAGGGACTTTCCGATCGCATCAATGCCGCACTCGATGCCCTCGATGTCGACGATGTCACTGCGCTCGCCAGCACCGGCGAGCGGATACGCCAGTGGGTGGTCGATACGCCCTTCCCGCCGGCGCTGGAAGCCGAGATCAAGACCCACTACGATCGGCTGGTTGCCGATGGGATGCTCGATGCCTCTTTCGCGGTACGCTCCAGCGCAACGGCAGAGGATTTACCCGACGCCTCATTTGCCGGACAGCAGGAAAGCTTCCTCAATATCCACGGCTACGAAAATATTCTTCACGCCATCAAGGAAGTCTTTGCCTCGCTCTACAACGACCGCGCC
>CAYHXK010000085.1:0-9190 GCA_964360125.1 uncultured Sterolibacterium sp. | reverse complement strand
GATTCCATTCATCTATGGCAACCGGGAATTCGTCGCCCAGTCGGGCAGCTTGCTACTCGGGGTCTTGGTAGTGCTGTCCGCATCGAACCTGGCGGTTCGTCACGATCCTCCGGCGTCCATCGAGCCGATCCGGATCAGCCTTGCGGAGCCGCCGCCGCTGGTCGAGCCTCCCCCGCCCGTGGTCGAGCCACCGCCACAAGTCGTTCCGCCGAAACTGTCCGCCCCGACACCCAGGCCGCCGGTTCCGCGGCAGGAGCCGCTGCCGGCGGCTACACCGGTTGCCGCGACGCCGTCGCCGACGCCATCCCCGGTGAGCTTGCCCGACCTGCCGGTTGCGCCCGCCGCCAAGCTCTTCCCGGAAAAAATCGAGGCGCCGTTGCGCAGTAATGGCGCGGCCGAGGGGCGATTTGCCCAGGACGTGCGCGCGCGTATCGAGAAGAAGAAAGTATTCCCCGACACCGCTCGTGATCTGGGCATGAGCGGCAGTGTCGAGATCGTCTATGTCCTCGACCGCGCCGGCAAACTGATCAAAGCCGAGATCGCCGCATCGTCCGGCTACCCGCTGCTCGACCAGGCGGCCGTCAAGGCGGTTCGTTCTTCCACCTACGCGCCTTTTCCGGAAGACGCGTGGGTGGGCGAAAAGCAGAAAGAGTTTCGCACCAAGCTGGTTTTTACCCTCACTGACTAAGGAGTTTCAATGCAACCCAAATCCAGGCTCAAGCCTATTTGCATCATTCTCACCTCCGCGCTGGCACAGTGCGCCTTTGCCCAAGGCAGCGGGGCCATTCAGACCGAGGACGTTTCCGTATTCGGACGCGGCCAGACACGGCAAGTCACGACGGTGACCCGCGAAGACATCCAGCAGTCCGCTCCCGGCACCAGTCCGCTGAAGGTGCTGGACAAAGTTCCGGGCGTGCATTTCGAATCGGCCGATGCCTATGGCGCCTATGAATGGTCGACCAGCATCTCGGTGCGCGGCTTCAGCTCCGGCCAGCTCGGCTACACCCTCGACGACATTCCCCTCGGCGACCTGAGTTACGGCAATCACAATGGTCTTCACATTTCACGCGCCATATCTTCGGAAAACGTCGGCCGCGTCCAGATCAGCCAGGGCACGGGCGCCATCGACACCGCATCCACCAGCAACCTCGGCGGCACCATGCAGTTTTATTCCGTCGATCCCGCGGACATCTTCGGCGTGACGGCAAGCCAGACCCTGGGTAGCGATTCCGCGCGCCGCACCTTCGTCAAGCTGGATACAGGCCGTTTGGCGAATGGCGGCAAATTTAATATCAGCGTGATGGACCAGAACTCGGAAAAATCGAAAGGCGAAGGCGAGCATCGCAACCGGCAGGTCAATGCCAAATACGTCCAGTTCTTCGGCGAGAGCAAATTGTCGGCCTTCGTGAACTGGTCGGATCGCCAGGAAGTCGACTATCAGGATTTGTCGAAGGAAATGATCAACCGGCTCGGCTACAAGTGGGACAACTACTATCCGGACTGGAACAAGGCGGTTAACTCGGCAAAAAGCATCTGGAAGAGCGGCGAGACATCGATCTGGGATGCCTATTATGCCGGCTCCGGCATTCGCGAAGATCTGCTGGCTGGCGCGACCATCGACGCCAAAATGTCCGACAGCCTGCGCTGGAAGACGACCGTTTACAAACACACGGATAAAGGCGCCGGGCTGTGGTGGACGCCAGCCGTGTTGTCGCCGGTAAGCAATACCCCCTCGGTGCGCACCACCGAATACGACATGGACCGCACCGGCCTGTTGACGTCGCTGACTTACACCGTAGGCAGCCACAAAATCAATGGCGGCTTGTGGTACGAGAACGACGACTTTGCCCAGGCGCGGCGCTACTATGCGACCAGCCTGACCAATCCGCGTTCGCCCTACGACGTCCCGAGCGGCGCTTTCCGCACCGACTGGGATTTCGATTACCAGGAAAAGACCCTGCAATGGTATGCGCAGGACACCTTTGCCATTACTCCGGCGCTGACGCTGAATGCCGGTTTCAAGTCGCCCAAGGTGGAAGTCACCGGCACGGAAAAAACCGGCGCCAATCGACCATCCGGCACGATCACTTCGGAAAAGTCCATCCTGCCCCAGCTCGGATTGGTCTACAAGTATGACGATCGCAATGAACTGTTCGCCGGCTTGGCCGAAAACATGCGCGCGATTTATACCCAGCCCTTTGGCACGACCCAAGCCGGCTTTGACGCGATCAAGGGCAAGCTCAAGCCCGAGACTTCGAAAACCTATGAAGCCGGCTGGCGTTTCCGCGGCAATGAGATCGAAGGCGTGCTGTCGCTCTACCACGTGAATTTCAAAGATCGCCTGCTGACCATCAGCAGTGGTCCGGCCATCGTCAGCAGTCCTTCGGTACTGGCCAACGTCGGCGACGTGGAATCCAACGGCCTGGATGCCGGCATCAACTGGAAGTTCGCGCGCAAGTGGGCCTGGTTCAACTCTCTCAGCCTCAACAGCACTGAGTACAAGCAGGACTATCTTGACGGAACGACGACGCGCGCGGTCAGTGGCAAGCAGGTGGTGGGCATTCCCCAGCAGATGTTCAAGACCGAGCTGGCGTATGACGATGGAGCCTGGTTTTCGCGTCTTGGCGGAGACTACACTTCCAAGCGCTATTACACCTACACCAACGACAATTCCACCGATGCACGTTGGCTGTGGAATCTGGGCGCGGGTTACCGGGCCAGGAATGTCAGCTTCTTCAAAGATCTGACCATTCAGGTCAACGTGACCAACCTGTTTGACCGCCAGTACATCTCGACCGTGGGCACCGGCGGCTTCTCCTATTCGGACCCAGCCGGAACCGACCAGACGCTGATGGTAGGGGCGCCGCGTCAGATCTTCCTGAACGTCACTGGCAAGTTCTAAGTCTCATCACGGCCGGAACCGTCTTGGCGGTTCCGGTCTTCAACCTCAGGAATCCTTCATGTCGTTTACTCTCATTCACGATCTTGTCATGGTCATCATGGGCGGCGTCATACTTTTCGCCACCTATCTCATCATCGAACGCTGGATTTTCTTTTCGGCGACGCTCAAGGAAGGCAAGGCTGTCGATGCCTTTGTACGCAGTCACCTCAACGACAAGAAGCTGCATGGCCAGATCATCGAAGCCTTCGACCAGCGCGGCAGCCCACAGGCTCAGGCCATCTGCGAAGTGGTCAAGGCGTCCCAGGACAACCACAGCCACGAGCAGATGGAATACATTGTCCAGTCGATTTATGTGGCCAAGCAACCGACGGCGCATTCCCGCTTGTGGATGCTCGACACGATAATCACGCTCTCTCCGCTGATGGGGTTACTCGGCACCATCCTCGGCATCATCGACGCGTTCTACAGCCTGTCCTCGGGCAACTCGTCGGCCGATCCGTCCGCCGTCAGCCGCGGCATCGGCACCGCTCTCTACGCCACGGGCCTGGGAATTTTCATCGCGCTTTACGCGATGCTGTTTTACAACTACTTCAATACCAAGGCCGAGCAAATCACCAACCAGATGAAGCTGATTTCGTTGACCCTGCTCGGCGCCCGCTGACCCATACCCTTAAGGATAACCATGTTCCAGCGCCTATCCATCGCCGTAGCCTGCGCCGCATTCTTGCCGGCTTCGTCGGTCGCCAAACCGGAGACACCCATCGAGCATGTGATTGTCCTGGTCGGCGAGAACCGCAGCTTCGACAACCTGTTTGCCACCTACCGGCCGAAAAAAGGCGAGACGGTATGGAACCTGCTGTCCCGGGGGATCGTGAGAGAAGACGGCACGCCGGGTCGCAACTTTCACCTCGCCGCGCAGCACCGGCTCGAGACCCAAGGTGCATATACCCCGACACCGCGGACGACCGGCGCCTACGCCACGCTGCCACAACCTTATGCCAGCGGCGCATTCGGCCAGCGCCGCGACCTGCCCGACGCGCGCTTTCCGGCGGATTTGCCCAACGGCCCGTTCCAGATCACGCGCCATGTCGGCTACGGCGCCCATACCGGCGACCCGGTGCACCGTTTTTTCCAGATGTGGCAGCAGGTCAATGGCGGGCGCAACGATTTGTTCGTGGCGACGGCGGAGACGGTCGGTGTCGGTCCCAGCAACGGTAAGGCGTCACCGGTCCCGGGACGCACTTTTCAAGGCGGCGTGGCGATGGGCTTCTACAACATGGCGGCGGGCGACGCGCCCATCTTCAAGCGTTTGGCCGAACGCTATGCCATCGCCGACAACTATCACCAGCCGGTGATGGGCGGCACCACCGCGAATTACTTCGCCCTCGCCACGGCCGATGTCGGTTTTTACACCAGCAATGGCAAGCCTGCACTACCGCCGGCCAAGCAGATCGAGAACCCGGATGCGCAGCCCGGCACCAACAACTGGTACACCGAGGACGGTTATGCCGGCGGCACCTATGTCAATTGTGCCGATCAGGATGCCCCTGGCGTGGCGGGTATCCGCGCCCTCCTGGCGAAACTGCCCTACCGCGCCTTCAATGACGGCAATTGCGCCCCCGGCGCCTACTACATGGTGAACAACCTGGATCCCGCATTCACCGCGAACGGTGAGCCTCTACCACTCGGGCCGGACAAGTTCCTGCTGCCGCCGCAGACCATGCCGAATCTCGGCGATGCGCTGACGGCGGCGGGCGTGTCATGGAAGTGGTATAGCGGCGGGCGCAACGACGGCAAGGCGGTGGATAAGGAATACTGCGGCATGTGCGACACCCTCAGCTACTTTCCTTCCACCATGAACGGCCCCGACAAGGCCAAGCTCCAGGATCTCCAGCAGTTCTACGTCGATGTCAAGGATGCGGCGAGTTTTCCGGCCGTCAGCGTGATCGCACCCTACGACAGCATCTCCGGCCATCCGGGGTATGCCGCGGCGAGCGGCTTCGATGACCTGGTGCAAGACGTTATCGAGCGCGTGCAAGCCAATCCATCCCTGTGGCGCAATACCGCGATTTTCGTCACTTTCGACGAAGGCGGCGGCTACTACGATTCCGGCTATATCCAGTTCATCGATTTTTTCGGCGACGGCTCCCGGATACCCCTGATCGCCGTCTCGCCGTATGCCAAACCAGGTCATGTCGACCACACCTATTACGACCATGCGTCGATCATCAAATTCATCGAGCGCAACTGGCATCTGCCGCCGCTGTCGCAGCGCAGCCGCGACAACCTGCCCAACCCGGTACATGACCCGAAAGAGCCTTACGTTCCAGTCAACCAGCCGGCCATCGGCGATCTCATGAACCTGTTTGACTTCAGCCGGCGAGGCAGGCGCTGAGCCGGCGACCGGGCAATTCCAAATAGTTAACTTATTAATGAGATTGCACCAGGCAACGGTGCCAGGCTAGCACATCACCGCGAGTCTGCGCCCTCGAATTCAAACCGGCTGGCTTCGCGTCGGCCCACACTTGGAGATACACATGAACCACCCTCGAATCAAGCGCCTACTCAAGCTCGGCGTGCTCGCCTCGGCCGTGCTGCTGGCCCTGTCGGCGCGCGCCGACTTACCGGCCAACACCGGCGCGCTGCCTTTGCCGACCGGCCAGTACATCACGCCGACGTTCATCAGCGGCGCCGTTCAGCAGTACCTGAACCCGGGCTTCGCCGCCTACCCCAACTTCGTCGCCGGCGAGGCGGTGCGCTCGCAGCTCAGCCCCGATGGCACGACGCTGGCGATCCTGTGCGCCGGCCAGAACTCGCTCTACAAGCCGGACGGTACGGTCGATACGGCCAACTCGACGCAGTACATCTTTCTCTACAACGTGGCGGGTGCCAACCGGGCCACACCCGTGCTCTCGCAGGTGATCAAGCAGACGAACGCCCATGTCGGCCTCGTCTTCTCGCCGGATGGCAACACGCTCTACGCCGCGGGCGGCAACGACGACGCGGTTCATGTTTACACCAAGAGCGGCAGCAGCTTCACGGCCGCGACACCCATCGCTCTGGGCCACTTCGCCCCTGGCGCCACCGGTGTCGACCGCAACAAGGGCGTCGGCATCAATGTTCAGCCCAACGCCGGCGGCTTGGGACTCTCGGCCGACGGCAAGACACTGGTCGTGGTCAACAACTACAACGACTCGATCAGCGTGATCGACACCGCAACTCGCAGCGTCCGCTACGAGCACGATCTGCGTCCCTTCTTCACCAACAACGAGGGTACCGTCGGCGCCGCCGGTGGCACCTTCCCGTTCGCGGTTGTCGTCAAGGGCAATGGCACGGCCTATGTGTCGTCTGATCGCGACCGTGAAGTCGTGGTGGTCGACATTTCCTCGCCCACTGCGGGCCATCTGCTCAAGCGTATCAAGCTCGACGGCAACGCACTCGGGATGACACTCGACGCGGCGCAGTCCAAGCTGTACGTGGCGCAGGACAACGCCGACCAGGTCGCGGTCATCGACACAGCGACCAACACCGTCATCGCCAAGATCGACGCGCGCGCCCCCGCCGGCATGCTGCCGAGCCCGAAATATACCGGCGCGGCAACCTTTGCGGTGACGCTCTCGCGCGATGGCAACACGCTTTACGCGGTCAATGCCGGATCGAACTCAGTCGCTGTGGTCCCGCTGACGGGTCCGCACGTCAACACCGTGGCCGGCCTGATCCCGACCGCCTATGAGCCGCACGACATCACGTTCAGCGCCGACGGCAGTTGGATGTACATCATCAACGGCAAGAATGCCACCGGCCCGAACCCCGGCCACCTGGCCGGCAGCACGGACAGGCTGACGAGCATCACCTACCCGGGCGGCAACGCGGCGGCCAGAACCGCCGCGAGAGCGTCGAACCAGTACCAGTTCCAGTTGGAACGCGCATCCCTGGTCAGCGCCCCGGTGCCGACCTCGGCTGACCTGCCGGTGCTGACGGCGAAGGTCGCGCAGAACAATTTCTACTCTGCCGCGCCGGTTGCGAACGATGTGGCGGTGATGAATTTTTTGCGCCAGCGCATCAAGCACATCATCTATATCGTGAAGGAAAACCGCACCTTCGATCAGGTTCTGGGCGACCTGACCAACGGCGCCAAGGCCGATCCGAAGCTGACCCAGTTCGGCAAGCGCATCACGCCGAACAACCACCGCCTGGCGACCCAATTCGTCACGCTGGACAATTTCATGCACCCGGGCGACGGCAGCATGGACGGCTGGTCTTGGGCGATGCAAGGCCGTGTCACGAACACGGAGACGATCACGCAGCAGATCAGCTACGCCGCCGTCAACCGCGGTCTGTCCTATGAATCCGAGGGCACGAACCGCGACGTACCGGTGGACTTCGCGACGACCGCCGAGCGTGACGCCGCGTTTGGGCCAGCCGGGACCACCGACTACAGCACCGCCTCGGCGAACCTGCCCGGCGGCACCGCCAACCTGCTGCCTGGCACCGGCAACCACGCGACCGCCGATGCGCCGTTCGGCACCGAGAAAGGCTACATTTTCAGCGCGGTGCTGCAGGCCGGCGGGACCGTGCGGAACTACGGCTTCCTGGTGAACAATATCGGCAGCATCGGCACGATCGCCGCGCCGGTGTCCGATCCGTTCGCCGCCGGTATCGTTCAGGTTGCGGCGCTCGATCCGGAGCTTGTCCCGCTGACCGACGTCTACTTCCGCGGCTACGATCAGAACTATCCGGACCTGTGGCGTTACAACGAATGGAAGCGCGAGTTCGACCAGTTCGTCGCCAACGGCAACCTGCCCAGCCTGTCTCTGGTTCGCATCAGCCACGACCACATGGGCAGCTTTGGCACCGCGCTCGGCGGCGTGAACACGCCGGAAACGCAGCAGGCCGACTGCGACCTGGCGCTCGGTCGAATGATCGAGGCCGTGGCGAACAGCCGCTACGCAGCCGACACCCTGTTCATCGTCGTAGAAGACGACGTTCAGGACGGCCCCGACCACGTTGACTCGCACCGCGGCCCGGCTTTTGTCGTCGGCCCGTATGTGAAGAAGGGCGCGGTGGTCAGCACCCATTACAGCCAGGTCAGCGCACTGCGCACGATCGAGGATATTCTGGGTACGCAGCACATCAACCTGAACACCGCCTTCCAGCGGCCGATGGCGGATGTGTTCGACATCACCTCGTCGGGCGCATGGACCTACTCCGCCGTTGCGTCAACCGTTCTGAAGACCACGTCGCTGAATCTGGCGCAGGGCGTAAGCAGCACGAAGTTCGCGGCAGGGCCGAACATCAAGCCCAAGCACAGCGCCGCGTACTGGGACAAGGTCACGGCCGGCTTCGACTTCGCCGAAGCCGACCATGTACCCACGGCCAAATTCCACCAGGTCATGTGGAAAGGCCTGATGGGTAGCAAGCCGTATCCGACCCCCGTCAATGGCCAGGCTGCCGGCAAGAAGGTCGTGACCACCCTGACCAGCAAGTAACCTGAAAATGGAAGCAACATGAAACGACGGCTCTGGATGCTTGTTGGTGTGAAATCGGCGATCTCATGAACCGGTTCGACTTCCGTCGGCAGGGCAAGCGATGAGTCGTCGATAGGGAAATTTCAAACAATTAACTTATCAACAGGAGACATCAAGATGAAAAAAATATTGAAAGTTTCGACACTGGCGGCATTGACTGCCGGTGTGCTGCTGTCGGCTTGCGGCGGAGGCGACGATAACAATCCGGCGATGGTGTCCGGCGTGTTTCTGGACGCAGCGGTGGAGGGCCTGGATTATGTTGCGACCGGCGCAGGCAAGGCGTCCACCGGGGCGAACGGCGAGTTCACTTGCACGGTCGGCAACACGCTCTCGTTTACCCTGGGCGGCATTGCCCTGGGTTCGGCGCCCTGCAATGCGACGGTGACACCTTTGACGCTGGCGGGTTCAAGCAATGTGAAAGACGACAGCGTGGTGAATCGTCTGCTGGCGCTGCAATTGCTGGATGAAGACAATGACCCGTCCAACGGCATCAAGTTGTCGGCGGCGGTGAAAGCCGCGCTGGCCAACCGGACGCTGGATTTCAACGCCTCGGCTGCGACGTTCAACACCGCCATGACGGCCACCCTGGCTTCGCTGCCGGTTGCATATCAAGGCCGCAGCGTCGATACGGATCGCCGCACCCTGGTGCGCGAACATTTTGAAGACACTCTGGCCTCACGGCTGGGTACACCGGCGACGGAAACCGTGACGCAGAACAACGGCCTGGGCAGCGTCAGCGCCAGCGTGACGCGCTACCAGG
>CAYHXK010000084.1:0-9208 GCA_964360125.1 uncultured Sterolibacterium sp. | reverse complement strand
AATCAGGAACGCCTGCTGCAAATACTGCTGGCGCCGCAGATCTCCGAGAAAGCCACCTATGTGGCCGACAAGAACGAGCAGGTGGTGTTCTTCGTGACCTCCGACGCCACCAAGCCGGAAGTCAAGGCCGCCGTTGAACTGATGTTCAAGGTGCAGGTCGAGTCGGTGCAGATATCCAACCTGAAGGGCAAGGCCAAAAAATTCGGCCGCTTCATGGGCCGCCGCAGCGATGCCAAAAAGGCCTTTGTCTGCCTCAAGCCCGGCCAGGAAATCAACTTCTCCGAAGGGGGGGCCAAATAATGGCGCTCGTCAAAGTCAAGCCGACATCCCCAGGTCGTCGCTCGCTGGTCAAGATCGTCAATCCTGACCTGCACAAGGGACGGCCGCATGCCGCGCTGCTGGAAAAGAAACATAGCAAGGCCGGCCGCAACAACCATGGCCATATCACCGTGCGCCACCAGGGCGGCGGCCACAAGCAGCACTACCGCATCGTCGATTTCCGTCGCGACAAGGACGGCATCGTCGCCAAGGTCGAACGCCTCGAATACGACCCGAACCGTACCGCCAATCTGGCGCTGCTCTGTTACGCCGATGGCGAACGCCGCTATATCATTGCCCCGAAGGGCGTGGCGGTAGGCGCGCAACTCGTCAGCGGCGCGGAAGCGCCGATCAAGCCGGGCAATACCCTGCCGATCCGCAATATTCCGGTCGGCACCACCATTCACTGCATCGAAATGCTCCCCGGCAAAGGTGCGCAAATCGCCCGTGCCGCCGGCACCTCGGTGCAACTGATGGCGCGCGAAGGCACCTATGCCCAGCTGCGCTTGCGCTCCGGCGAAATCCGCCGGGTGCACGTCGAGTGCCGCGCCACCATCGGCGAAGTCGGCAACGAGGAAAACAGCCTGCGCTCCATCGGCAAGGCCGGCGCCAATCGCTGGCGCGGCATCCGGCCCACAGTGCGTGGCGTGGTGATGAACCCGGTCGACCATCCGCACGGCGGAGGCGAAGGCAAGACGGCAGCCGGCATGCATCCGGTAAGCCCGTGGGGCACCAAGACCAAGGGTTATCGTACACGCCGCAACAAGCGCACGAGCAGCATGATCGTTGCCCGCCGGCCCAGAAATAAGAGGTGATAAATGACACGTTCGCTTAAAAAGGGCCCGTTCATCGATGCCCATTTGCTTAAAAAAGTCGATGCCGTGCGCGGCACCAGCGACAAGCGCCCAATCAAGACCTGGTCGCGCCGTTCGACGATCCTGCCGGATCTTGTTGGCTTGACCATCGCCGTGCATAACGGCAAGCAACATATTCCGGTGTATGTATCGGAAAACATGGTGGGCCACAAGCTTGGCGAATTCGCCTTGACACGTACCTTCAAAGGTCACACCGCCGGCAAGAAAGCCGCGGTCAAGAAGTAAGGAATGATGATGGAAACCAATGCGATTCTGCGCGGTGTTCGCCTCTCGGCGCAAAAGGGCCGGCTGGTTGCCGACCTGGTGCGTGGCAAGCCGGTTGATCAAGCGCTCAACATTCTGGCCTTCAGTCCAAAGAAAGGCGCCACTATCATCAAAAAGGTGCTTGAGTCGGCAATTGCCAACGCCGAGCACAACGATGGCGCCGACATTGATGCGCTCAAGGTCAAGGTGATTCATGTCGAGAAGGGTTCTGTGCTGAAGCGCTTTACGGCGCGCGCCAAGGGCCGTGGCAATCACATCCTCAAGCAGACAAGCCACATCTACGTTACGGTCGGGGATTAAGGAAAAACTATGGGACAGAAGATTCATCCGATCGGTTTCCGCCTGGCGGTCACGCGTAACTGGTCTTCACGCTGGTTTGCCAACAGCAAGAACTTTCCGGTGATGTTGAACGAGGACATCAAGGTACGCGAATATCTGAAAAAGAAACTGGCTCACGCTTCGGTGGGACGCGTAGTCATCGAGCGTCCGGCAAAGAACGCGCGAATCACGATATATAGCGCCCGTCCGGGTGTGGTCATCGGCAAAAAAGGCGAGGATATCGAGCACCTCAAGGCCGACCTGCAGAAAATTCTCGGCGGTCATGTGCATGTCAACATCGAGGAAATCCGCAAGCCTGAAACCGACGCACAACTGATTGCCGACTCGATTGCCCAGCAACTCGAAAAGCGCATCATGTTCCGTCGCGCCATGAAGCGCGCCATGCAGAACGCCATGCGACTCGGCGCCCAGGGAATCAAGATCATGAGTTCCGGCCGTCTCAACGGCGCCGAGATTGCGCGCCGCGAATGGTATCGCGAGGGACGTGTACCCCTGCATACACTGCGCGCCGATATCGATTACGGCACTTCCGAAGCCAAGACCACTTACGGCATCATCGGCGTCAAGGTGTGGGTGTTCAAGGGCGAAATGGCAGCCAAGAATGAGATCGCCCTGGCTGCTCCGGAATCCGCCGACGAGCAACGCCGCAGCGCTCCTCGTCGGACGACTGCCAGTACCGCAGAAGCTGTTACCGACGCCGTCAAGCCAGCGGCTGTCGTCAAGCGTACCGCCCGCAAACCGGCTGTCGCCAAACCCGATGCCGCCCCAGCTGGGGAAGCCGGCAAAGCGCCCGCTAAGGAAGAGGCTGCGGCAGCCAAACCGCCAGTCAAGCGCGTGCGCAAGCCGGCTGCCAAGAAGCCGGACGTGGCCGCCGCCAAGGATGCTAAGGAGTAATAAAAATGCTGCAACCTGCACGCACTAAATACCGCAAACAGCAAAAGGGCCGCAATACGGGCGTAGCCACGCGTGGCGCCAAAGTCAGTTTCGGCGAGTATGGCTTGAAAGCCGTTGGCCGCGGCCGCTTGACCGCGCGCCAGATAGAGTCTGCGCGACGCGCCATGACGCGGCATATCAAGCGCGGCGGGCGTATCTGGATCCGCATTTTTCCCGACAAGCCGATCTCCAAAAAGCCTGCGGAAGTCCGCATGGGCAACGGTAAAGGCAATCCGGAGTATTGGGTAGCCGAGATTCAACCGGGCAAGGTGTTGTACGAAATGGACGGAGTGGACGAGACACTGGCGCGCGAGGCGTTCCGCCTTGCGGCAGCCAAACTGCCGATTGAGACGACATTCGTTACGCGTCACTTGGGGTAATCATGAAAGCAATTGATTTGAGAGCAAAGGACAGCGTCGAATTGGGCAAGGAACTGCTCGATTTACGTAGAGCCCAATTCAGCCTGCGTATGCAGTCGGCTACGCAGCAACTCACTAACCACAGCCAGATTGGCAAGGTGCGAAAAGATATCGCCCGCGTTAAAACCATTCTGCGTGAAAGGGGCGCCTCGAAATGAGCCAGACTTCAGAAAAAGTGCGCCGCACCCTGACTGGTAGGATCGTCAGCGACAAGATGCAAAAGACAGTGACCGTTCTGGTCGAACGCCGCGTCAAGCATCCGGTGATCGGCAAGATGATGCTGCGTACTCAAAAGTATCACGCGCATGTGGATGGCGACGAAGCCAAGGCGGGCGATCTGGTGCTGATCGAAGAGTGCGCGCCGATCTCCAAGACCAAGGCCTGGCGGGTTGCCCAGATACTGGAAAAAAGCGCGTAATTTCTTCGCGCCGCCGCAAAGTTTCGGGCTCTGGCTATTGACACACCAGGCAAAGTAGTAAGATAATCGCGGTCTTTGTTTTATCTTAGGCGTATTGCTAGACAGCACGCCTCTTTTCATACCCTTACGGGTTCCAAGACTGACCGCGGCAGCAATATAGGCGCGGATTAAGTTGGAGGGATTTAAATGATACAAATGCAAACCAAATTGACTGTCGCCGATAACACCGGCGCGCGTACAGTCATGTGCATCAAGGTACTGGGCGGCTCGAAGAGACGCTATGCCGGGATTGGCGACATCATCAAGGTCAGCATCAAGGATGTCGCGCCGCGCGGCCGGGTCAAGAAGGGCGAAGTATATACCGCGGTGGTGGTGCGTACCGCCAAAGGCGTCCGTCGCGCGGACGGCTCGTTGATTAAATTCGACGACAATGCCGCCGTTCTGCTGAACAACAAGCTTGAGCCGATCGGTACGCGTATCTTCGGCCCGGTGACGCGGGAGCTGCGCACCGAGAAGTTTATGAAAATCGTATCGTTGGCTCCTGAAGTTTTGTAAGGATAGGTCATGAACAAGATTCGCAAGGGCGATAACGTTGTCGTCATCACAGGCAAGGACAAGGGTAAGCGCGGCGTGGTGCTGAGCCGCGTTGATGCTGACCGTGTCTTGATCGAGGGGATCAACCGCGTCAAGAAGCACACCAAGCCCAATCCTATGAAGGGGCAACAGGGGGGCATCGTCGATAAAGAGATGCCGATTCAGGTTTCAAATGTGGCGCTTTTCAATCCGGCCACCCAGAAAGCCGACCGTGTCGGAATCAAAACGCTGGACGACGGCCGCAAAGTTCGGGTGTTCAAGGCGAACGGCGAAGTTCTGGACGCGTAAGGAAAATCATGGCGCGCTTGCAGGAGTTTTACAAGAATACCGTTGTAGCCGAATTGAAAACCAAGTTCGGCTATGCTTCCGTCATGGAAGTGCCGCGAATCACCAAAATCACGCTCAATATGGGTGTTGGCGAGGCGATCGGCGACAAGAAAGTGCTGGATCACGCAGTCGGCGACATGACCAAGATAGCCGGTCAGAAACCCGTGATCACCAAAGCCAAGAAAGCCATTGCCGGCTTCAAGATACGCGAAGGTTATCCGATCGGTTGCATGGTGACTCTGCGCGGCAACCGCATGTACGACTTCCTCGACCGACTGGTCACCATTGCCATGCCGCGTATCCGAGACTTCCGCGGGATTTCCGGCAAAGGTTTCGATGGTCGCGGCAACTACAATGTCGGCGTCAAGGAGCAGATCATTTTCCACGAAATCGAATACGACAAAATCGATGCTTTGCGGGGGATGAACATCAGCATCACTACGAGCGCGAAAACTGACGCGGAAGCGAAAGCACTCCTCGCCGCATTCAAATTCCCTTTCAAGAACTGAGGGACACATGGCCAAACTTTCTCTGATTAACCGCGAAGCCAAGCGCGCCAAAATGGTTGCCAAGTACGCGGCCAAGCGCGCCGAACTGGCGGCGATTTATAACAACGTCAAGCTGTCGGATGAGGAGCGCATGACGGCACGACTCAAGCTGCAGCAGTTGCCGCGCAATGCATCCCCGACACGTCAGCGCAATCGCTGCGAACTGACCGGGCGTCCGCGGGGCGTGTTCCGTAAATTCGGCCTGTGCCGCAACAAGCTGCGCGACGTGGTCATGCGAGGCGAAGTGCCGGGCATGACCAAGGCCAGCTGGTAATCAGGAGAGATCACTATGAGTATGACCGATCCTATCGCCGACATGCTGACCCGCATCCGTAATGCGCAAATGGCGCAGAAGGGTGCAGTCCTCATGCCTTCATCCAAGCTCAAGGTGGCGATTGCCGCCGTCCTCCGGGATGAAGGCTATATCGACGATTTCGCTATCCGCGAGAACGATGGCAAGCCGGAACTCGACATCGCGCTGAAATACTACGCCGGCCGCCCGGTGATCGAGCGTATCGAGCGCATCTCCAAGCCTGGCTTGCGGGTCTACAAAGGCAAGGACAACTTGCCGCAGGTGCTAAACGGGCTTGGGGTGGCCATCGTCTCCACTCCGAAGGGCGTGATGACCGACCGCAAGGCACGTGCATCCAACGTAGGCGGCGAAGTTCTCTGTATTGTGGCGTAAGGTAAACGGGGAAACGAATATGTCACGTATTGCTAAATATCCGGTTGCAGTGCCGAAAGGCGTCGAAGTCGTGCTCAACGACGTCGAAATCAGCGTCAAGGGACCGCTCGGAACCCTCAAGCAGTTCATGCTGCCAGCGGTCAAGGTTGAACGCGATGGCGACAATTTGCAGTGCCGGTCAATTCCGGGCATGCCGAACGGTGGAGCCATGTCAGGCACCATGCGGGCATTGGTGAACAACATGGTAACCGGCGTCACCAAGGGCTTCGAAAAGAAGCTGACGCTGGTCGGCGTTGGGTATCGCGCCCAGGCGCAGGGGGACAAGCTGAACTTGTCGCTCGGCTTTTCGCACCCCGTGGTGCACGCGATGCCGAAAGGCGTCAAGTGCGAGACCCCGACTCAGACCGAAATCCTCATCAAGGGGATCGACCGGCAGCAGGTCGGGCAGGTGGCCGCCGAAGTTCGCGCCTATCGTTCGCCGGAGCCCTACAAGGGCAAGGGCGTGCGTTATGCCGACGAAAAGGTGGTAATCAAGGAAACCAAGAAGAAGTAAGGGCGGACAATCATGGACAAAAAGCTGGCGCGCTTGCGCAGAGCCCGCAGAACCCGGGCAAAGATCGCCGAACTCAAGGCGGTGCGTCTTTCCGTGCATCGCACCAACTGCCATATTTACGCGCAGATCTATTCCGGCTGCGGCACGCAGGTACTTGCCACAGCATCCACAGCCGAGGCCGAGGTGCGCAGTCAGATACCCAACGGCGGCAATGTCAAGGCCGCCGTGATCGTGGGCAAGCTGATCGCCGAGCGCGCCAAGGCGAAGGGCATCGAAGCAGTGAGCTTCGATCGTTCCGGCTTTCATTACCATGGTCGGGTCAAGGCGCTGGCGGAAGCCGCGCGCGAAGGCGGACTTAAGTTCTAATGCGGCAGCAGCAACTAAGCGATAAATGAGCGAGGCACATCATGGCTAAACCACAAACTAGAAAGCAGCAGCAGACGACCGAGAAGAGCGACGATGGCATGCGCGAAAAGATGGTCGCCATCAACCGCGTCACCAAGGTGGTGAAGGGCGGCCGGATTCTCGGCTTTGCCGCTCTTACCGTGGTCGGCGACGGGGATGGCAGCGTCGGCATGGGCAAGGGCAAGTCGCGCGAAGTACCGGTCGCCGTGCAAAAAGCCATGGAAGAAGCGCGCCGCAAATTGTCGCGCGTCAGCCTCAAGGACGGTACCCTGCAACACAAGGTGATCGGTCATCACGGCGCTTGCCGCGTCATGATGCAGCCGGCCGCTGCGGGCACCGGCATCATTGCCGGCGGTCCGATGCGCGCGGTGTTCGAGGTGGCTGGCGTCACCGATGTGGTGGCCAAGATTCTCGGCTCGACCAATCCGTATAACGTTGTCCGCGCCACCATCAACGGCTTGCAAGCGATGAGCACCCCTGCCGAATTTGCCGCCAAGCGCGGCAAGAGCGTGCAGGAGATCATGGAGTAAACAATATGGCCGACAAGAAAACGGAGCGAAGCGGAGTTTCAGAGCAGGCTAATGCCCGCGTTAGCGGGCGTTCCGCCGGAACTAAAATCAAGGTGACGCTGTTCAAAAGCGTCATAGGCACCAAGCAGAGCCACCGCGCTACGGTGCGTGGCCTCGGTTTGCGCCGCCTCAACAGCAGCGCCATGCTGGAAGACACTCCGGCGGTGCGCGGCATGATCAACAAGGTCGCCTATCTGGTGAAGTGCGAGGGCTAAGACGATGCGACTGAATACCATCAAACCCAGCGAGGGTTCCACCCACGCCAAGCGCCGCGTCGGACGCGGCATCGGCAGCGGCCTCGGCAAGACTGCGGGGCGCGGCCACAAGGGCCAGAAATCGCGCGCCGGCGGCTTTCACAAGGTAGGCTTCGAAGGCGGCCAGATGCCATTGCAACGCCGTCTGCCGAAACGCGGTTTTATCTCCCTGACGCGCGGCCGGAATGTAGAGGTACGTCTTTCCGAACTGGAAAAGCTGCCGCTTGAGGACATAGACCTGCTGGCATTAAAGCAGGCTGGCGTGATACCTGCCGATGCTTTGTCGGCAAAAGTCATCCTTTCCGGCAAGCTGACCCGCAAGGTATTGATCAAGGGAGTAGGCGCCACCAAGGGCGCCAAACTCGCCATCGAAGCACTCGGCGGCAGCGTCGCTGAGGCTTAAGGACGCACCCTTGGCCACTCCCGCCGCAACCGCCGCTTTCGGCAAACCCATCGGCAACACCGGTAAGTACGGCGATCTCTGGCGTCGTCTGGGATTCTTGCTGGGTGCTCTGGTCGTCTATCGCATCGGCGCCCACATTCCGGTACCGGGGATCGATCCGGTGGCGCTGGCTCAACTCTTCGAAGGACAGAAAGGCGGCATCCTCGGCGTCTTCAACCTGTTTTCCGGCGGAGCATTGTCGCGCTTCACGATTTTCGCCCTGGGGATCATGCCCTATATTTCTTCCTCGATCATCATGCAGTTGATGACCATCGCCTCGCCGCAACTCGAAGCCTTGAAGAAGGAAGGTGAATCCGGCCGGCGCAAGATCACTCAATACACGCGTTACGGTACGGTCGGCCTGGCGCTGTTCCAGGGAATCGGCATTTCCGTCGCGCTTGAATCGCAGCAGGGGCTGGTGCTCGAGCCGGGCATGATGTTTCGGTTGACCGCGGTGACGACCCTGGTGACCGGCACCATGTTTCTGATGTGGCTGGGCGAGCAGATCACCGAACGGGGTCTCGGCAACGGCATTTCCATCATCATTTTCGCCGGCATTGCCGCCGGCTTGCCTAGCGCCATGGGCGGCCTGTTCTCGCTGGTCAATACCGGCAGCATGCATCCGGTGTCGGCCTTGTTCATCTTCGCCCTGGTGATTCTGGTCACCGCGCTGGTGGTGTTCGTCGAACGCGGTCAGCGCAAGATACTGGTGAATTACGCCAAGCGTCAGGTGGGCAACAAGGTGTATGGAGGGCAAAGCTCGCATTTGCCGCTCAAGCTCAACATGTCCGGGGTAATCCCGCCGATCTTTGCTTCGAGCATCATCCTGTTCCCGGCAACGGTCGCGGGCTGGTTCGGTTCCGGCGAGGGGATGAGTTGGCTCAAGGACATTGCCGCAACGCTGTCGCCCGGTCAGCCGATTTACGTATTGCTGTACGCTGCGGCGATCGTCTTCTTCTGTTTTTTTTATACGGCCCTGGTGTTCAACTCCAAGGAGACGGCGGACAACCTGAAAAAAAGCGGCGCCTTCGTGCCCGGTATTCGCCCTGGCGACCAGACGGCACGCTACATCGACAAGATACTGACGCGGCTGACGCTGTCCGGCGCCATCTATGTGACCCTGGTTTGTCTTTTGCCGGAGTTTCTGATTCTGAAGTGGAACGTGCCGTTTTACTTCGGCGGTACCTCGTTGCTGATTATCGTCGTGGTCACCATGGATTTCATGTCCCAGGTGCAGGCCTACATCATGTCGCACCAGTATGAAA
>CAYHXK010000083.1:0-9287 GCA_964360125.1 uncultured Sterolibacterium sp. | reverse complement strand
CGGAGGCGATTCCTGGCAGGAGGGGTGGAACGTCGGGGGTCACGAAACGAGGGAATGGAACTGCGCTGAAGTGCGAATTATAGCGGCTTGCGCAGCAGTTCGCGGTGGCGGAAACAATCGATGAGGTGGTCGTTGACCAGTCCCACCGCCTGCATCAGCGAATAACAGATGGTCGGGCCGACGAATTTGAAGCCGCGCCGCGCCAGGTCTTTCGAGAGCGCGACGGACAGCGTCGTCTGTGCCGGCAATTCGGCCTGGCTGCGCCAGGTGTTGTGCACTGTCCGGCCATCCACGCTGCGCCACAGATACTCGCTGAAGCCACCTGCGCCGCCGAATTCTTACTGGAGGTCGAGAAATTTTCCCGCATTATTGATGGCCGATGCGATCTTCAGCCGATTGCGAACGATGCCCGGATTCTCCAGCAGGCGTTGTACCTGCTGATGGTCATAGCGCGCCACGCGCTGCGGATCGAAGCCGTCGAAGGCGGCGCGGTATTGCTCGCGCTTTCTGAGGATGGTGATCCAGGAAAGCCCCGCCTGGGCGCCCTCAAGGATCAGGAATTCGAACAGGGCGCGGTCATCGTGCAACGGCACCCCCCACTCATGATCGTGATAGGACACATACAGCGGATCGTCGCCGCACCAGTGGCAGCGTTTAACGGGCACAGTCAATTCAGCACCAGCATGCCGCGCCTGAGGGCGGCATCCTCGGGATGGACGGAGAGGACAAAGCCGAGACCGGTGACGAACTTGAGCATGCGCTGGTTTTCGGCGAGGAACTCGCCATACATAAGCTTGAGGCCGCCATGGCTCCGAGCCGCTTCGATCAGCACGCCCATCAGGTGGCGCGCCAGGCCCTTGCCTTGCCAGGCGTCGGCCACGACGATGGCGAACTCGCAGGACTCGCCGTCGGGATTGGTGGCGTAGCGGGCCACGCCGACCTCGAACTCGCGTGCGTCCCGCTGAATCGTGGCGACGAAGGCCATTTCGCGGTCGTAGTCGATTTGCGTCAGGCGGGTCAGTTGCCCTTGGGACAGCTCGCGGATGGTGTTCATGAAGCGGAAATACCTGGATTCCGCCGACAGCCCCAACACGAATTCCTGTTCCATGTCGGCGTCCTCCGGTCTGATCGGGCGTATGGTGACGTTCAGCCCGTCGTCGGTCTGGTAGTGCGCCGCCAGATGCGAGGGGTAGGGATGAATCGCCATGTGATCGTAGCGGCCGGCGCCGGGCGGCAGGCTGGCGATGACGATGCGGGCATCCACGGCGACCGCGCCGTGCTCGTCGACAATCAGCGGGTTGATGTCCAGGGTGCGTATCCACGGCAATTCGCAGACCATCTCCGAGACGCGCAGCAGTACGGCTTCGATGGCGTCCCGGTTGACCGGCGGCAGGTTGCGCAGGGCGCAGAGGCGAGCCGCGGCTGGCGCCGATTGCAGCATGTCGGCGATCAGGATGCGGTTCAGCGGCGGCAATGCGACGCTGCGCTCCCGGCTGTTCTTGGCGAATTCGACGCCGACGCCGCCGGGCCCCATGATGATGGTGGGTCCGAAGATGGCGTCCTGCATCATCCCGACCAGCAACTCTCGACCATTCGGCTTGACGATCATCGGTTCGATGGCGACGCCGTTGATCTTGGCATCGGGCCGCTTGTTGCGGACTTCTGCGAGAATCTCCTGGTAGGTCTTGCTCACGGCCTCGGGGCTGGTCAGGTTGAGACGGACGCCGCCGTAGTCGCTCTTGTGGATGATCTGCAGCGAATCGACTTTCATCACCACCGGAAATCCGATTTCCTGGGCCAGCCGTGCGGCCTCGGCGGCAGAGCGTGCCACCATGGCACGGGCAATCGGAATATGGAAGGCCGCCAGCAGCGCCTTCGATTCCATCTCGCTGAGGTTCTGGCGACCTTCCTGAAGCGCCGTTTCGATCAGCAGACGCGCGCTCTCCAGGCTCGGCGCCAGATGGTCGGAGAGCGAGGCGGGGGTCTGCATCAACAGCTTCTGGTTGCGATAATAGTTGCTGATTTTCGAGAACAGTTCGACCGCCGGCTCCGGTGTGCGGAAGGTGGGAATGCCGGCGCCCTTGAACAGCAGGCGCGCTTCGCGTACCTGCTCCTCGCCCATCCAGCAGGTGACCAGCGGTTTGTCGGAGCGGCGCGCCAGTTCAATCACGGCGCGCGCCGTCTGGGTTGGGTCGGTGAGCGCCTGAGGCGCAAGAATCACCAGGATGCCGTCGACCTGCTCGTCCTCCTGGCAGGCAAGCAGCGCCGCGGCATAACGCGCCGGATCGGCGTCGCCAAAAATGTCGAGCGGATTGACCCAGGACCAGGTCGGCGGCAGCATCCCGTGCAGTTTGTCGCTCGTCGAAGGCTTGAGCGTTGCCAAAGAAATGCCGATTTCCACGGCATGGTCGGCGGCCATCACCCCCGGTCCGCCGCCGTTGGTGATGATCGCCAGTCGGTTGCCGCGCGGATGAAAATTCGAGAACAGCGCTTGCGCCGTCGCATGCATCTGGCCGACGTTTTCCAGCCGCACCACGCCGGCGCGACGCAAGGCGGCATCGAACACGTCATCCGCGCATGCCGGTGCGCCGCTGTGCGAAAGCACCCCTTGCGCACTTGTCGTGGCAAATTTGCGCCCCACTTTGATCAGCAACACCGGTTTGCAACGGGCCGCGGCGCGCAAGGCGCTCATGAAGCGGCGTGCATTTTTAATGTTTTCGATGTAGAGAAAGATGTTCTCCGTCTTTGGGTCGGCCACGAAATAATCGAGAATTTCGCCCAGGTCAACGTCGCTGGAAGAGCCCAGGGAAACCACGCTGGAAAAACCGACCTTGTTGGGCAGGGCCCAGTCGAGCAGTGCCGTGCATAGGGCGCCGGATTGCGAGATCAGGCCGATGCTGCCGGGATTGGCGCTGCAGTTGGCGAAGGCCAGATTGATGCCGCAATGGGGGCGCATGATGCCCAGCGAGTCGGGGCCGAG
Source organism: uncultured Sterolibacterium sp. (assembly GCA_964360125.1). Classification (GTDB taxonomy): domain Bacteria; phylum Pseudomonadota; class Gammaproteobacteria; order Burkholderiales; family Rhodocyclaceae; genus JACRAR01. The sequence goes on along the minus strand of CAYHXK010000083.1, from coordinate 6,307 downwards.
CAGCCGCACCCGATGGCGCCGCGCATTGGCCAGCACGGCGCGTTCCAGGACCGTGCCGCGTGCGCCGGTTTCGGAAAAACCGCCGGAGATGACGATAGCACTGCGCGTTCCGGCGCGTCCGCAGGCTTCGACGATGGCCGGAACGGTGGCCGGCTTGGTGCAGATCACCGCCAGGTCGATGCGTTGCGGAATGCTTGCGGGCGAAGGGAAGCTGTGCCGGCCGAAAATGGTCTGGTGGCCGGGATTGACGAAGAACAACTTGCCCTGGTAGTTCGTGTCCAGCATGTTGCGCGCCAGCGTCACCCCGATCGAACCGGGAGTTTCGGAGGCGCCGATGATGGCAATCGACTGGGGCTCCAACAACGGGGTCAGGTAGTGATGTTCGTAACTCATGAGGTTTGCAAGCGAGCGGGCTGGGACAATTACGGCGCGGCTAAGATTTTATTGCGACGCAGCAAAGGATACCACCAAGTTTGCATGTTTTCTTCGTATAAGAAATGATTCACGCTATCCTTGTGCTTATGACACCCAACGAACACGCTCTCCCACCCCCACGGCTTCCTTCGGCGTGGGTGCAGCGCTTTGCGCCGCTGATCGATCCCGGCGGCAACATCCTCGATCTGGCGTGCGGCAGCGGGCGCCATGCACGTTATCTTGCCGGCCTCGGATTTACCGTCGAGGCGGTGGATCGCAATCCCGAGGTAATCGAGGCGCTGCGCGATATTCCCGGTATCGCGGCGCGTTGCGCGGATCTCGAGGCAGGCCCCTGGCCTTACGGCGGGCGCAATTTTGCCGGAGTAGTCGTGACCAATTATCTTTGGCGGCCGCTGTTTCCGCTGTTGATGGCCACCCTCGACAAGGGCGGCATATTGATTTACGAGACATTCATGGTGGGTCATGAACAATACGGCCATCCGTCCAATCCGGCTTTCCTGTTGCGCCGGAATGAACTCCTGAATGTCATACGTAACCATCTTGAGCCGATTGCCTTCGAGCAGGGTGAGGTGGCCGGACCGCATCCTGCGGTTCTCCAACGGATCTGCGCAGTGCGCGGCGGCCCATTGCGCTTGCCCGATGGATTAGCCGCGGATAGGGACTAAGCCGCCAATGCGCGTTTGCCCTGTTGCGTAAAGCGCTGCCGCAATGCCTGCCAGGCTAGTCGCGCCTCGGCTATGCTGGCCCGCTTGATTTTGCCGTAGCCGCGGAGGTGCTCTGGAACCGAAGCGATTTCCACGGCGATGGCGAGATTCGTCGCGCTGAGCTGGGGCAGCAATCCCTCGATCAACTCCTTATATTCCGGAATCAAGGCGCGCTCCGTTCGACGCTCTTCAGTGTGCCCGAAAATGTCGAAGAAGCCCCCGCCAAACCTGCGCAGAACGCGCAAGCGGGCCAGCAGCGCGAAGGCCGGCATGACCCAGCCGCCGTATTCCGACTTGAGCGGCATGCCATTGCCGTCTTTCCTGGCAAACAGCGGCGGCGCGAGATTGAAACGCAGCCTGTAGTCGCCTTCGAAAGTCTGTTCCAGCTGGGTCTTGAAATCCCCGTTGGCATACAGGCGGGCAACTTCATATTCGTCCTTGATGGCCATTAGTTTGAACAGATAACGCGCCACGGCTTGCGTCAGGCGCGTGCCGGAGCCTTGCATCTGCCGATTTTCGGCCTCCCGCACCTGCTTGACGAAGCCGGCGTATTCCTCGGCATAGCCGCGGTCCTGGTAGGCCGTGAGGAATTCCATGCGGCTGCGCACCAGACTGTCCAGGCTTGGCGGCAGCGATACCACCACCGGCTGGGCCGGCAGCGCAATCCGCGTCACGGCGTCGATATCGAATGCCGCACGGCGTCCCCACAGGAAAGCCTGCTGATTGGCCTTGACCGCCACGGCATTGAGTTCGATGGCGCGCAGGAGGGCGGCTTCCGCCAGGGGGATGCGGCCGCGCTGCCAGGCATAGCCCAGCATGAACAGATTGGTGGCGATGGAATCGCCCATCAGCGCCGTGGCGAGACGGGTGGCATCGACGAAATCGACCGACTTGCCCGTCGATTCCTCGATCAGCTGGCGCACTTCGCTGCTGGGAAAAGTCCAGTCCGGCGCTTGGGCAAACTGGCCGGGAGGTGTTTCATGGGAATTGATCAGGGCATGGGTGCGTCCCGCGCGCATCTTGGAGATCGCGTCCTGGCCGCCGGCGGTGAGGATATCGCAACCGAGAATCAGGTCGGCCTCGCCGGTGGCGACGCGCTGGGCACGGATCAGTTCGGGTCGTGCCGCCAGGCGGACATGGGAGGTGACCGATCCATTCTTCTGCGACATGCCGGTCATGTCGAGTACGCTTGCTCCCTTGCCTTCGAGGTGCGCCGCCATGCCAAGCAGGGCGCCGATGGTAATCACGCCGGTGCCGCCGATGCCGGTGATGAGGATGTTGTAGGGCTTGTCGAGCGGCGCGAGTGCCGGACTGGACAGGGCGACGAAACCTTCCCCGCTATCCGTGGCCGCGCGCTTGTTCTTGCGCAGCGTGCCGCCATCCACCGTGACAAAGCTCGGGCAGAAACCTTTTACGCAGGAGTAATCCTTGTTGCAGGAGGATTGGTCGATCATGCGCTTGCGGCCGAATTCGGTTTCCAGCGGCAGCAGCGAGGTGCAGTTGGACTGCACGCCGCAGTCGCCGCAGCCCTCGCACACTGCTGCGTTGATGAAGATGCGGCGCGGCGGATCGGGATATTCGCCTTTCTTGCGGCGGCGGCGTTTTTCGGCGGCGCATACCTGGTCGTAGATGATCACCGAGACGCCCTTGACCTCGCGCAGCTCGCGCTGCACCGCATCGAGTTGCGCGCGCGGATGCAGCGTGGCGATCTCCGGCAGTCCCTCCCGTCGAGCAAAACGAGCGGGGTCCTCGGCCACTATGGCGATGCGCTTGACGCCTTCCGCCGCCATCTGGCTGGCGATCATCGGCACCGAGATGGGGCCGTCGATGGGCTGCCCGCCGGTCATGGCGACGGCGTCATTGAAAAGTATCTTGTAGGTGATGTTGGTATTGGCGGCCAGCGCGGCACGGATGGCGAGATAACCGGAGTGGTAGTAAGTTCCGTCGCCGAGGTTGGCGAAAATGTGGCGCAGGCCGGAGAAAGGCGCCTGGCCGATCCAGGTGGCGCCCTCGCCGCCCATGTGGGTGATGGTCTTGTTGCTTTCCGGGAAGATGGCGGCGGCCATCACATGGCAGCCGATGCCGGCCAGCGCCAGGCTGCCTGGGGGGACCCGGGTGGAGGTATTGTGCGGGCAACCGGAGCAGTAATAGGCGGGCCGTAGCGGCGTGCTGACGGCTTTTTTCAGCATGGCGTCCTTGGCTTCGAGGAAGTCGAGGCGCGCGGCGATGAGTTCGCTGCGGTGGAAGCGGGCGATGCGGCCGGCGATGACGCGGGCGATCTGCGCCACCGAGAACTCCGCCTTGCTGGTGAGCAGCCAGTCGCCGCGCGGATGCACCCACTCGCCTTTTTCGTCGAACTTGCCGACGACGCGCGGGCGGACATCCTCGCGCCAGTTGTAGAGCTGTTCCTTCAACTGGTATTCGACGATCTGGCGTTTCTCCTCGACCACCAGGATCTCCTCCAGTCCGGTGGCGAACTCGCGCACCCCGTCCGGCTCCAGCGGCCAGGGCATGGACACCTTGAACAGGCGGATGCCGATTTCCTGCGCATGTTTTTCGTCGATGCCCAGTTCGTCGAGGGCTTCCAGTACATCCATATAGGATTTGCCGGAGGCGATGATGCCGAGCCGGGCCTTGGGCGCGTCGATCATGGTGCGGTTGAGGCGGTTGGCGCGGGCATAAGCGAGCGCCGCGTAGATCTTGTAGTCCTGCATCAGCGCTTCCTGGTGGCGCGCCTGCTGGCCGATGTATTCGACGGTGAGGCGCGCATTCAGGCCGCCCGCCGGCATGACGAAGTCGTCGGGCAGGAGGATATTCACGCGGAACGGGTCGGCTTCGATGGTGGCGCTCGACTCGACGGTGTCGGCCAGCGCCTTGAAACCGACCAGGCAACCCGAGTAGCGCGACATGGCCCAGCCGTGCAGGCCCAGATCGACATATTCCTGCACGTTGCAGGGGTAGAGCAGGGGAATCATCGAGGCCGCGAACTGGTGATCGCTCTGGTGCGGCAGGGTCGAGGAAAATGCGCCGTGATCGTCCCCCGCCACCAGCAGCACGCCGCCATGCCGGCTGGTGCCGAAATGATTGGCATGCTTGAAGACGTCGCCGCAGCGGTCGACGCCCGGCCCCTTGCCGTACCACATCGAGAATACCCCGTCGTAGGGAGTGGGGCCGATCAGCCCGACCTGCTGGCTGCCCCATACCGCCGTGGCGGCCAGGTCTTCGTTGATGCCCGGCTGGAACTTGATATGGTTGGCGTCGAAATGCGGCTGGGCTTTCCACAGGGCCTCGTCCAGACCGCCCAGCGGCGAGCCGCGATAGCCCGAGACAAAGCCCGCGGTGTGGAGGCCGGCGGCTTCGTCGCGCCAGCGCTGGATCAGCGGCAGGCGCACCAGCGCCTGGACGCCGGAAAGATAGATGCGGCCGGAATGGCGCGTGTATTTGTCTTCGAGGGAAACCTCGCGCAAGGCTTCGGCGGCGAGAGGGAATTGCGCGGCAGCGTCGGATGCGCCCATGCGATTTCTCCAAAATTTTGTCTTGGTTCGAACAATCGCCGCAACGCCGGGGTGTTGGCGGAGCTGCGAGAAGAGAGCGGCGTCGATCGGACGAAAGCTTTCTTTACATTTCAAATGATAGCGTAAATTCTGGCGATGGGAGAAAAAATGCGGCTGGCTTAGGTGTCGGCAAGGATTTTTTCCGCCAGCCGCTCAATGCCGGCGGGCGACAAGTCATTGGTTTCGATTTTCGCAGCGGCATCGAAGCCGGCGTAGTTCCTGGCTTGCGAACGCTGATAGAGCGGGTCGTAATGCAATTCCAGCAACTCGCCGACCAGTTCGGGAAAGGCGCCGGCTTCCACCAGGGCGGTCCACCGCGCCAGCGTTTCGCTGCTTTGCAGGCCGCGCAAATGCTCGAGTTTGCCGATCAGCCAGCGCGGATCGGCAAGAAAATAGGCGTAATCGCGTAACAGGAATTCCACCCGGGCGGCCACTGTCGCTTCGATCCGCAGGCTGGGAGCGGCACGGATCGTGGCGAGCAGCGCATCGGGAAGCTGCACGCTGCCGATTCTGCGGCTCTCGGCCTCGATGAAAACCGGCCGTCCCGGATCGATGCTGCTCAGCGCCGCAAACAACCGCGACTCGAACATCTTCTGCGTGGGCTGCGGCTCATCCGGCAAGCCGCCCAGCACCGACCCCTTGTGGGCGGCGATCTCCTCCAGATGCAGCACCTGCGCCCCCTGGGCGGCCAGGGCTTCGAGCAGACGGCTCTTGCCGCTGCCGGTGGCGCCGCTGACGACGCGATAGTCGAAACGCTGCGGCAGCGTGGCCAATTGCTCGTGTACGTGCCGGCGCCAGGCTTTGTAGCCGCCTTCGAGGCGCTGCGCATCCCAGCCGATCTGGCGCAGGATGTGACTGAATGCGCCGCTGCGCTGGCCGCCGCGCCAGCAATACACCAAGGGCCGCCAATCGCGCGGCTGGTCGAGAAACAGGCGCTCGATGTGGCCGGCGATGTTTTTTGCCACCAGCACCGCGCCGATTTTTTTCGCCGCAAACGGGGATGCCTGCGTGTAGAGCGTGCCGACCTGGGCGCGTTGCTCGTCATCGAGCACCGGGCAGCTGACGGCGCGCGGCAGATGATCCTCGGCGTATTCCGCGGGCGAGCGGACGTCGATGATCTCGTCAAACTCGTCCAACTGTGCTACGTTTGCGACCCCATGCTGCCTGACCGACATTTCGCATGCTCACTATAAAATTTACGCAATTCTAGCTCCGGCCTAACCTGCTGCGCAGGTTAGTCTGCGCTGAAACTGCTAAACCTCGATAAGATAACCTCGAATATGTCCAATCAAACACCAATCAAGCTCACGCAATTTTCCCACGGCGGTGGTTGCGGTTGCAAAATCGCCCCGGCGATCCTGTCCGAAATACTCGCCAACACGCCTTTGCGCGCGATACCCCCGCAACTGCTGGTCGGCACCGAGACCGGCGACGATGCCGCGGTTTATCAACTCAATGCGGAGCAGGCGATCGTTGCAACCACCGATTTTTTTACGCCGATCGTCGACGATCCACGCGATTTCGGGCGCATCGCCGCCACCAACGCGCTGTCCGACATCTACGCCATGGGGGGCAAGCCGATCTTCGCCCTGGCGGTGGTGGGAATGCCGCTGG
>CAYHXK010000082.1:0-9369 GCA_964360125.1 uncultured Sterolibacterium sp. | reverse complement strand
TCCAGTTTGTCTCCATGGATACCCAGAGCCGCCGGGGCAATCGGCCCGCCGGTGTTGATGACCACGGCACGTTCCACCGCGTGCTTGAGTTCGCGCACGTTGCCCGGCCAACGGGCGTTTTCCATGGCGGCGACGGCTTCAGGGGAAAACGGCCCAACCGACTTGCCGAACTTGCGATTGAAGTGGTCGAGGAAAAACAGCGCCAGCGGCAGGACATCCTCCTGGCGCTGGCGCAGCGGCGGAATGTGTATCGCGACCACATTGATGCGATAGAACAGGTCGGAGCGGAAATTGCCGGCCTGCATTTCGGCTTCCAGGGATTTGTTGGTGGCGCAAATCAGGCGGAAGTCGCTGGATCGCTGAAGCGTGCTGCCAAGCCGGGCAAAAGTGCCCTCCTGCAGCACGCGCAACAGGCTGGCCTGAAGCTTGGGACTCATGTCGGTGATTTCGTCGAGGAACAATGTGCCGCCGTCCGCTTCCTCCAGATACCCCGAAGTCATTTTTGCGGCGCTGGTGAAGGCGCCTTTCTCATAGCCGAACAAGGTGGCTTCCAGCAGGGATTCGGAAAGCGCCCCGCAATTCAGTTCCCACAGCGGGCGCTTGGAACGTCCGCTCAGGGCGTGGATCTGCTGGGCCAATATTTCCTTGCCGGTTCCGCTCTCACCCTCTATCAGCACCGTGGTGTCGAGGGGCGCCGCTTGTCGCAGCTCAAGAATCACCCGTTCCATGCTCGGCGAACGGCTGATGATGACGGGAGCACCGGGCCGCGTCTCCAGGGTTTCTCGGAGATTGGCGATCTCGCGGTAGGCACGGTCCATTTCCAGCGCCTTGTCGATGACCGCTTCCAGTTCGTCAAGGTTCTCGAAAGGCTTGGTCAAATAATCGAACAGTCCTTCTCTCACGGCGCGCACCGCATCGCGCACTTCGGCAAATCCGGTAATGAGGATGGCCAATTGACGCGGACGTTCGGAGCGGATTTCAGCGAAAAAATCCAAGCCGTTGCCGTCCGGCAGGCGCTGGTCGAGGATGACCAGGTTGAAGTCCGTTGCGCGCAGAGCCTTGCGCGCCTCGGCCACATTGACCGCGGTATGCAGTTCGTGGGCACTGTGTCGCATCAGGCCCTCGAAGAGTTTGTGCGTGAATGGATCGTCGTCAACCAGCAGGATTTTCGTGTTCATGCCCGTATTCACCTTTTTTCAGGCAGCCAGATGATAAACAGCGCCCCGCCGGATGGCTGATTCTCTGCATGGATGCTGCCGCCATGCTGCAAGACGATGTGCTGCGCCACCGATAGGCCGAGACCTGTTCCGCCCTTGCGTGTCGTGAAAAAGGGGGTGAACAGCTTGTCGCCGACCTCCGGCATCAGGCCTGGACCGCAATCGGCAACCGCCAGCCGCCAGCCCAACACAGTCTGGCGTTGTTCCCGCGAAAGCGAGACGAGCACCGTGCCCCCCGGTTTGGCCAGGCTGGCATTATGGATAAGATTGAACAGGGCATGACGAATCAGTACGGGATCGGCTTCCAGCAACACATCTTCCGCCGGCGCCGCGAACGTTACGGCGGGATTCCCGCCTACGCTTTGCTGGAAGAAGGTGATGGTTTCCCGCACCAGGCCCTTCATTTCGATGAGTTGCGGCTCCGAGTGTGCGACATGGCTGAAGCGCAGCATGCGCTGGACAAAATCCCGGCAATGATCGCCGGCTTTGCGAATTTCTCCCAGCAATTCCTTCGTCTGTGGCGGATTGTCCGCCTCTCGCTCGGCGAGTTCGGCTAAATTGACCACGCCGACCAGCGGATTGTTCAACTGGTGCGCGATCTCGCTCACCATCTGTCCCATGGCCGAGAGTTTCTCCACCTGCACCAGGCGCTCATGATCGGTGCTCAACTGGGCGAACTGCGATTCCGCCTCGCGCTGGCGATAGTACACGGCGCGAAACAGGCTGTTGACAGCGAAGAACAGTAACATCCCGCCCAGCCCGGTGACCAGCCAGAGGAGCAGCATGCCATGCCGTATAGTCTGGTTAAGCTCTTGCGGGGAACGATACAGCGCCAGTACCCCACTCGCCGTGCCCTGCCCGGAGACTTGCCCAGCCAGGAAAAACGGGACATAAAATTCAATCACGGGACCCGAAAGAGAATCCGCGAAATCGGCCGACTGCTCGTTGGAATGGAATACGGCGCGCACTTCACCGGCCATGGCGCGGGCAAGATCTTGCTGGTGGCGCGTCAAATTCGTGGTGCCGATCAGCCGCGGCTCATCCGACCATACAATCATGCCTGCCTGGTTGAATACCTTGATTCGCACGACCCCCAAGAGCAGCTTCAGTACATTGAAGCTTTGATTGAAATGCTCCTGATCCGGGAAATGCTTCATTTCCACGGAAGTGAATTTGCTCTCCTGTTGTTGTTCCAAAACCATGGCGCCCACCACATCGCGGAGAATCACGGATTCCCGGTCAATGATTGCCTGACGGTAAAAATTCGTCTGGGTGAGGGTGGTTGCGACCACCATCACAATGATCAGCACCAGGCTTATCGCAGCGAAGGTTCGCGGGGGTGTCATGCGGAAATGTTGAATTTGCACGAGTGAGCATCCTTCTTGTGACTTGCGGCACTATCGAGTAAAGCCTAGCAAGCCCTATGCCTATTTGGTGGGAGGCGGTTCAAGCGCAACCTGCGAATTTGACAGGCTCGCGGTTTTAGCGACATTCTGTCGAGAACAGCCGCTTAACTTCATCCGGGCCCAGTCGCCGCCATTCACCTGAACCCAGATTTTCCAATGCCAAGCCACCTATGGACACACGATGCAGCGTTTCGACGTGATTTCCCACCGCTGCGAACATCCGGCGTACCTGGTGATAGCGGCCCTCGCTGGTGGCGATCCGCACCCGCCGGGGTGCAATGGCCGAGAGCGTGGCGGGCGCCAGCGGCAGGGTTTCCGATTCCAGCAGCAACGTTCCGCTGGCGAAAATCGCCGCCTCGTCGCCGCGCAGTTCCCTGGCGAGCGTGGCTTCATAGACTTTCGACAAATGCGATTTGGGTGAAGTGATCCGATGCAGCAGCGTACCGTCGTCGGTCATCAGCAGCAGGCCGGATGTATCGCGATCGAGCCTGCCCACGGCGGAGAGCGTCGGCTTGCGCATGCGGTAACGCGGCGGCAGCAGTTCGTAGATCAGGCGGCCGACATCCTTGCTGGAACAGGTGTAGCCGACCGGCTTGTGGAGCATGAGGATAAAGCCCTGCGGCGGATCCAGCGGCTCGTCGTCCACGCGAATATGGTCGTGGTCGGCGGGGGCTACGCTGTCATCCGGACCCAGCACTGTGCCATCGACGCGCGTCACCCAGCCGTTGGCCAGCATCCGCGCCACGCCCTTGCGACTGCCGTAGCCGAGGTTGGCGAGCAGTTTCACCAGCTTCATGTCCGTCCTCTCACCGCTTCGATCACCTTGAAGCGGTAATCTTCAGTCACCGTGCGAACTTTCCTGAAGTTTTTCCTCAGCACTTCCTCGTAGGGCAGGTGCCGATTCGCCACCAGCCACAGTCGGCCGCCGGGCAGCAAAGCGGCAGCTGCCGCCAGGATGAAGGCGCGCCCCAGGTCGGGTCGGTCCGCCCGGCCCTGATGAAAGGGCGGATTGCAGACGATGAAATCGTAGCGCGGGGGCTGGCCCAGGCCGGTCGTGACATCGTGCCAGAAGTAATTCAGTGCGGGATGTTCAACGCCTGCGACTTGATCGCCCCGTCCAGCCTGGCGCTGGAGATTGGTGCGCGCCAGCGCCAAAGCGCGCGCTTCGGCCTCATACAGATCAAGCGCCGTCACCCCCGGACAGCGCGCCAGCACTTCGGCGGACAGAGTGCCGAAGCCCGCGCCCAGGTCGGCGCCGCGGCCAGCCAGATCCGCCGGAAGACAGCGCGCCAGCAAGGTGGACGCGGCATCGATGCGATCCCAGGCGAACAGCCCTGGCCGACTCATAAAACGCCCCTCCGCGATCGGCCGCGGGGCATCCAGCGCCGCCCATTGCTCGACCAGCACGGCATCCATCGCTCCGGGTTTGGCCGTTGCCCAGAACACGCGGCATTTGTTCTTCGAAAGACTGTGTACCGACCCCGCCAGGCGTTCCAGATCCGCCTCGCCGGATCGGGCGCCTTCGTTATTCGGCAGGCTCGCCACGACCGCTCCATTGGGCGTCGCGCGCAGTAGCGCGCGGGCCAGCAGGGCCCTGGATTCCTCCCGCTGCCTGGGCGGCAGCAGCAGCACCAGCGGGAAGCTCTCCCGGTTTTCTGCCGCAAGGGTGAATCCGGCGCTTGTCAGTGCATCGGCATAGGGCTTGAAGCTTTGCTCGCATACCAGCAAGTTCGGCTGGAGCGCGGGCCAACTGGCGCCCGCCCTGGCGCGCATGAATAGTGCCCGCTCATCGCGTGGCCAAGCCAGAGTACCCGAAGCAAACGGCAGCCACAAGGTATCGAGCGCCGCATCGGCAGCGGTGGCGGCTGCTGCAGGGTGTACGGGGAGTGGCGTGGCGCTGGCGGGTGCGGAATTCAAGACTTCGTCTCGGAAGGATAACTTTATCGGTGCAGCCGAAGTATCTGCTGTGCCGGCACAGCGGTCAAATTCCGGCATCCAGCAATGAACCCGGCGCGCCGGTCCTGAGCGCCTTGAAAGCAGCGCGGATGCTCAGGGAGTACGATTTCTTCAGCAGTGAAGTGCAGATCCATGCAGAATATGCTTTCAGGGATTCGCTCGACATGGCAAGCCCGGCTTCGTGCCCCATGACGGCGATCCTGTCCTACAGTTCCCTGGAGGTTTGATGGCACTACCCGCACTTTTGCAAGATAGTTTGGCCTTGCCGGCGATAGGCGCGCCTCCGCCATGCAGCCGGGTGAGGGAAGGAACAACATGAACGCACGGAAATCCGCTGACGGCGCTGCCCGAGTCGCTGCGCCCCGCTCGAATGCCAAGGAGGATCGCCACTTCGTCACCGCCCTGGCGCGCGGCTTGGAAGTGCTGAGTTGCTTCCATACCGTCGACAGGCAACTCGGCAATCAGGAAATCGCCCAGCGTTGCAAGCTGCCGAAGTCGACCGTGTCGCGCCTGACCTACACGCTGACCAAGATCGGCTATCTGCAGCACATCAAGGAGAGCAGCAAGTATCGTCTCGGCACGGCAACCACCTTGGGTCTCGGCAACCTCATGCTGGCCTTGCTCGAGGTGCGCCGGAAGGCGTTGCTGCCGATGCAGGCGCTGGCGGATTTCTCGCGCGGCATGGTGGCGCTGGGCATGCGCGACGGGTGCTCCATGATTTCTATCGAGAACTGCCGCAGCGAGTCGGCGCCGATCCTGAGTCTCAGTACCGGCGCACGCGTTCCTCTTGCCAGCACGGCGCTGGGGCGCGCCTGTCTGGCTGTCCTGCCGGAGGACGAACGCAGGGACTTGCTGCTTCGCCTGCGCCAACAGGATGAGGAGGGCTGGCCCGGCCTGTGCGCCGGCATCGAGCTGGGGCTGCAACAATATCAAGAGATCGGTTGCAGCTGTTCTTTCGGCGACTGGCAAAAGGATGTCAATGCCATTGCCGTGGCATTCCAGCCCGGCGGCGGCTTGCCTCTCATGTCAATTAGCTGCGGCGTTCCGGTTTCCCATCTGGAACCGAAATTCCTGTGCGACGAAGTCCGGCCGAAGCTGATCGATCTGGTGCGGTGGCTGGAAAGCTCACTGGACGGCAGCGGGGTTGAACCCTGAAGGAACCCGGGTCACCGGCCCGGACTAAAGAAAACCCGCCTTGGTGACGCCCTCGCGTGAAAGTTTTTTTCTGAGCTTGCCCAGTGCCTCGATCTGTATCTGCCGCACCCGCTCGCGAGTCAGGTCGAGATCGATGGCGAGTTGCTCCAGCGTAAAGGTTTCGCAACCGTTGAGGCCGTAACGCCGCTCGAGCACATAGCGTTGCTTGTCGGAGAGTTGCGCCACCCATTCGGCAACGCGTTCCCCGGCTTCGACATGCTGGAACAAATATTCAGGATTGCCACTGGGGTCTGCGGCGATGGCATCGGAGATCGAAAGTTCGGGATCGATTTCCAGAGGCGCATCGAGGGAGGAGGTGCCTTCGTTGAGCGTCAGGAAATGGCGTATTTCCTCGATCGGTTTGTCGAGCAGGTGGGCCACTTCCTCGGCAAAGTCGTGCGCGGCGTGCGGCCCCTCGGATTTCAAATGGCGCAGCGCGCGCAGGATGAGATTCAACTCCTTCACCACATGCACCGGTAAACGGATGGTGCGCGACTGGTTCATGATGGCGCGCTCGATATTCTGGCGTATCCACCAGGTCGCATAAGTGGAAAAGCGGAAGCCGCGTTCCGGGTCGAACTTTTCCAGTGCATGGATCAAACCGAGATTGCCTTCCTCGATCAGGTCGGCGATCGGAATGCCGCGATTCAAATAGTGCTTGGCGATGCTGACGACGAGCCGCAGGTTGGACTCGATCATTTTCTGCCGGGCGGAGAAATCGCCGGCGCGGACGAGGCGCGCCAGCGTCAGTTCCTCGACGGCGGTGAGCAGCGGGCTGGCGCCGATGTCGTTCAGATAGAGCTGGGTGACGTCGTTGAGAAAGCCGGTGCGCGCGCTATCGATAGCGTCCGCGGGATCGGCGGATTCCGGAGGTTCAATGGCATCGAGAATATCTTCCATCACTGCCGGCCCGGAGGCCTCGACCAGCAGGCTGGCTTCCAGCTGATCGCTTTCCTCGTAGGGGAAGGATCTCTTGCGCATGATTTATCGAGTCGGCAGAAACTTCAGCGGATCGACAGGCTTGCCCTGATGGCGAATCTCGAAGTGCAACTTGGGCTGGTCGCTGTCGCTGCTGCCGATCTCGGCGATCTTTTGCCCTTTGGCCACCATCTGTTCTTCCTTGACCAGAATGCGGCTGTTGTGGGCATATACGGAAAGGTATGAAGCGTTGTGCTTGATGATGACGAAATTGCCGTAACCGCGCAATGCACTGCTGACCAGTATCACCTTGCCGGGCGCTGCGGCCTGCACCGGTTCGCCTGTCTTGCCGGCGATGTCGAGGCCCTTGTTGCCGCCTTCGACAAAATTTCCGATCGGCTTGCCGCCGGCCGGCCAGGCCCATTCCAGGGCGTTTTCGGCAAGCACCGGGGGCAGGGGCGGAGCAACGGGCTTTTCTACCGGCGCCGGCTGGATATCTCTTTTGGAATCGGCGGCTGGGGACAGGTCTGGTTTCTGCAGTCTTGCCAGCGCAGCTTCCGAATAGGGCAGCTTGCCCGCCTTCGGCTCGCGCTTGAGTGTTTCGGTATTCGAGCTTGGCGCCGCACTTGCGGCGGCTGGAGGGGCGCCCAGCGGCCGCGTTTCGACAATCGCCGGTGCGGTGACCGGCTTGGTCACTGCAACAGCCAGCGGGGTCTTGCCGTCGGCAGCGGCCATGCCGATGCGCAGTTGCTGACCGATGTGGATTTTGTTCGGATCGTCGAGATTGTTCCAGGCGGCGATATCCCGATAAGACTGTCCATGTTCCAGGGAAATGCTGTAAAGCGTATCCCCCTTCTTGACGGTATAGAAGCTGGCCGCTACTGCTGGGGGAGGCTCTGGGAACGGTTCGACGGTAGCCGCAGTCTCGGCGACGGGTGGGGTGCGATCGATCACGGGTGCAGGCGACTGGCTGGCGCAGCCAACAAACAGCAAGGACAAGGCCAACATCGTCAGGGCAATTGCCGCGCTGCGACAGAACAAAATCATCGTCATTCAACCCCCGCCACCAAAGGCACAAAACGCACCGTGTCGAATCTTGTTTCAGTGAATCCGTTGCCGCCGGCATGGCGTTCGAACAGGCTGAGTATCTGTTCGCCGCTGCCTTTGTTACCCAAGGGCAGAATCAAGCGACCTGCCGGCGCCAGTTGGTCAAGCAGCGCCTGCGGCGCCCGAACTGCCGCCGCTGCAACGATGATAGTATCAAATGGCGCGGCTTCCGCCAGCCCCCAGTTGCCATCGGCATGCTTCAGCCGGACATGGGTCAGTCGCAGCTGCGTCAGATGTTTGCGCGCCCGCTCCAGCAGCGGCTCGATCCGCTCGACGGCGAACAGCTCGCGCGTCAGCATCGCCAACACCGCGGCCTGATAGCCGCAGCCGGCGCCGATTTCGAGGGTCTTGCCGAGCTCGCGTCCGGTTGACCTGTCGAGCAGCAGCTCGATCATGCGTGCCACGACATACGGCTGCGAGATGGTCTGCTGAAAACCGAGCGGCAGGGCCGTGTCTTCGTAGGCACGCGAGGCCAAGGCCTCTTCGACGAAAATGTGCCGCGGCACCGAGCCGATTGCCGCGAGTACCCGCTCGTCGCGGATGCCCTGTTCGCGCAGGCGCTCGATCATGCGCTCGCGGGTACGCTGCGAAGTCATGCCGATGCCGCGCAGGGAGGCGTTCATGCCGCCAGCCAGCGCCGCACCGAGGCGATTTGCGCGGTATGGGTAAGATCGACCTGCAAAGGCGTAAGCGAGGCGTAATTCTCGGCCACGGCATGGAAGTCGGTGCCTTCGCCGGCATCCTGCGCCGCGCCGGCGGCGCCGACCCAATACACGGTTTCGTTGCGCGGCGTCTGCTGCCTGACCACCGGTTCGGCTTTGTGGCGCTTGCCCAGGCGCGTCACGCGCAAACCCTTGAGCTGTTCGTACGGCACGTCGGGTACATTCACATTGAGCAGCGCCGGCTCGCCCAACTGGCCCTGCTGAAAGCGCTCGACGATCTGTCTCGCCACCCGCGCCGCCGTGATGAAGTGGTCGCCGGTCTTGCTTGCCAGCGATATGGCTATCGCCGGCACGCCGAGCAGGTAACCTTCGGTGGCGGCGGCGACCGTGCCGGAATAGATGGTGTCGTCACCCATGTTGGCGCCGAGGTTGATCCCGGAAACCACCATGTCGGGCAAGTGATCGAGCATGCCGGTGACGGCGAGGTGCACGCAGTCGGTCGGCGTGCCATTGACATGGTAAAAGCCGTTGGCGGCGCGCCGCAGCGACAGCGGCCGATCCAGCGTCAGGGAGTTGCTGGCGCCGCTGCGGTCGCGTTCCGGCGCTACCACGGTGATATCGGCGATCTCGGCCAAAGCCCGGGCGAGAATCTCGATTCCCGGAGCGAAGTATCCGTCGTCGTTGCTCAACAGGATGCGCATGACGTCAGGACACTATCGAAGGAGGCCAACAAGCGGCGTTATAAGTCGAAGAAACGGCAAGGGCGACGGGACTCAGGCTCGTCATCTCTTGCCTCCAAGCCCAAAGGCAGTGCAATTTGTTTTTGTAATTCGTTGTCCTAGGCGGCTTTCGCCACCAGTCCAGCCGGACGATAGTTGGCAGTTTACAACAGAGCCGCATAAATGTCGC
>CAYHXK010000081.1:0-9398 GCA_964360125.1 uncultured Sterolibacterium sp. | reverse complement strand
TACCTTCCAATTTATACTCCACCGGATCTTCCAAAGTAATAATTTTCACGCCCGGCTCGTTTAATTTTTGCAATACCTCGTAAAGCGTGGTGGTTTTTCCTGAGCCGGTCGGGCCGGTGACCAGCACCATGCCGCTGGGGCGATGGATGGCGTGACGCAGACGGTCGAGGGCGCGCTGCGGCATGCGCATCCGGTCGAGTCCGAGGATGCCGGTATCCTGGTTGAGCAGGCGCATCACCACCGATTCGCCGTATTGCGTGGGCATGGTGGAAATACGCACGTCGACCACATGGCTCTTGAGCTTGATATTGAAGCGTCCGTCCTGCGGCAGACGCTTCTCGGATATATCCAGGCCGGATATCAGTTTCAGCCGCAGCACCAGCGCAGTGGAGGTTCTGCTGTCGGCCTCGGTCTGCAGGTGAAGAATCCCGTCGATGCGGAAACGGATCACCAGATTTTTTTCCTGGGGTTCGATGTGAATATCCGAGGCGCGCATTTTCAAGGCTTCCTCAAATACGCTGTTGAGCAGCTTGACCACCGGTGCGTCTTCAGCCCCGGCGGTGAGTCCAAGGATATTGCCGAAATCGTCCGGCACATCGGACATGTCCGCGGTCAGCTCCCTGGCGAGGCCGGATATTTCCTCGGTACGCCGGTAGACGCGATCGATCAGCGGCAGCAACTGGCTTTCCATGACCACGGCCAGGAAAACATCGCGCTTAACGCTGCGCGCGACTGCGTCATAGGCGGCCAGGTCGGTGGGATCGGCGAAACCGACCACCAGGATATTGTCATGGTCGTCGAGCACGATCGCGCGGTAGCGGCGCGCCTGGGCTTCGGTGAGCAGCTTGACTAGCTCCGGCTTGGTATCGAAAGTCCTGAGATCGATGAAAGGCGCGTGCAGCTGGCGCGACAGCGCCTGGGAAATGGCTTCCTCGGTGACATAGCCGCTCTCGACAAAGACTCTGCCGAGTTTGCGCCCGCTGCTTTTTTGTTCGTCCAAAGCGAGTTTCAGTTGCGCTTCGGTCAGCAGCTTTTCCGCGACCAGCAAGTCGCCAAGGCGAATTTTATCCGGGCGGGCCATGAATTATTTTATCTCCAGTATGATCCGTTAGGCTTTGCAATTAACTGATTCTACTTGAAACATATTGGCGTCCCGGTAATTTTACAACCATGTTCAACATCATCCTGTATCAACCGGAAATCCCTCCCAACACCGGCAATGTGATTCGCCTGTGCGCCAATGTTGGCGCCCGTCTGCATTTGGTCAAGCCGCTCGGCTTCGAGTTGAGCGAGGCGCGGCTGCGGCGCGCCGGCATGGATTACGCCGAACTGGCGGAGGTCCGGGTACATGAAGACTGGGGTGCTTGTTTAGAGGATCTTGGATCATCGCGCCTGTTCGCGCTGACCACCAAGGGCGCCATGCGTCACGATGGGCCGAACTACACGGCGGGAGACGCTTTTCTCTTTGGCCCGGAATCGCGCGGCCTGCCTGAATCAATTCTGGGGAGTATTTCCGTCGAACGCCGCATCCGGCTGCCGATGATGCCCGGCTGCCGCAGCCTCAATCTCTCCAATAGCGTGGCGGTGCTGGCTTACGAAGTGTGGCGGCAATCCGGTTTCACGGGCGGTGGGTGAGGGCAAAGAATTATTACCCGGTAAAAAGCTATTTATGCCCCAGAGGGTATTGAACCGCAAAGGACGCAGAGGACGCAAAGAAATGCAAATGCAACATAGATTCGAATTACGTTAAAGGTGAAGCCAAACAATTCGCCTATTTCTTGTTTTCCTTTGCGTCCTCTGCGTCCTTTGCGGTGAAAAGTCGTTTTTTGGATTATTCGTCTTTCGGATCGCGTCCCATCAACTGCTCGACCGCAATCGCCGCCGAGGTACGTCCATCCAGCACGGCGCAGACGGCCTGGGTGATCGGCATGTCGACCCCCAACGCCGCTGCGCGCCGCAGGACTTCCCGGGCGCTTGGAACTCCCTCGGCGACATGCCCGAGTTCGTGGGTGATCGCCGCCAGCGGCCGGCCTGCGGCGAGCGCCAGGCCGACGCGGCGGTTACGCGAGAGATCGCCGGTGCAGGTCAGGATCAGGTCGCCCATGCCGGCCAGTCCCATGAAGGTTTCGCGGCGCGCGCCCAAGGCCACGCCGAAGCGGACGGTCTCGGCCAGGCCCCGGGTGATCAAGGCGGCGCGGGCGTTGAGCCCCAGGCCCAGACCGTCGGAGATGCCGGCGGCGATCGCCAGGACGTTCTTGACCGCGCCGCCGACCTCGGCGCCGACGAGGTCGTCGCTGGCATAGATACGCAGGCGCTGTCCGGACAAAGTCTGCGCCATGGCGCGGGCGAAGCTGGCGTCGGCGGAGGCGAGGGTGACGGCAGTCGGCAAGCCGCGCGCCACTTCATCGGCAAAACTCGGGCCGGTCAGCACGCCAAAGGCAGGCTGGGCAACTTTGCCACCGATTGCGGTGATTTCTTCAGCGGCGACCTGGTGCGGCAACAAGCCGCTGTCCGCCTCCAATCCCTTGCACACCCAAAGAAAAGGCAGCTTTGGCGCCGACTGGCGGAGCATTTTCAAGGTATTGCGGAAGCCGGCCAGCGGGGCGGCAAGCACGGCCAACTCCGCGTCTTTCACGGCGTCGGCAATGTCGGACGAAAGCGTCAGGGTTTCAGGCAACACCCGGCCGGGCAGGTAACGCTCGTTCTCGCGGGCCGCCTGCATCGCGGCGCACAGCTTGGCATCGCGCGCCCACAGGGTCGGCACATGCGCTGGATTGCGGGAGATGGCAATGGCCAGCGCCGTGCCCCAGGCGCCTGCGCCGAGAATTGCAATTTTCATGGCGGCTTACAGTCCCCAGACCTGGTTGGCGCGGACGAAGCCGTTTTGCCCGTCACGGTGCCTGACCTGGGCCCATCCGGCAAATGCGTTGGCCGGTTCGAGCAGTTCCAGCACCACGTCCTTCTCCGCCTCGAACACCAAGGGCGCATTCGGGTCGGGCTGGGCACGCACCTGGGCGCGCGGTGTGGTCACCAGCAAAGTGCGTTTTTCCGAGAGCTGGCGCTTTTCGATCCAGGCCAGTCCACCCGCGGCATCGCGTACCTTGAACCATGCCTCGAGAGCGACCACCACCTCGACCGGGGTATGCCGGGCGATGACGTACAGCGGCTGGGCTTTCTGCGATGGCGCGTCATACATCACCGCCGCTTCGGCCAGCGATAGATAGTCGAGCGCCGCCGCCGGCATGGGCATCAGCGCCAGAACAGCTAACGCAAGCGCCGGTCTGCGCAGGGCTGTCACTGGATCGGAATTTCGTCGGATGGATGCGTCTGCGGCTGCTGGGTTTGCTGTGCAAGCAGGCGCTGCTGGTACAAAGCGTCAAAGTTCACCGGAGACAGCAGCACCGGCGGGAAGCCGGCGCGAGTGACGAGGTCCGAGACGGTTTCGCGCGCATAAGGGAACAGGATGTTCGGGCAAGCCACCGACAGTATCGGTTCGATGTCATCCTGGGGCACATTGCGTATCTGGAAAATCCCGGCTTTGCCGACTTCGACCAGAAACAGGGTCTTTTCGCCAATCTTGGCGGTCACCGTCACCGTCAGCACGACTTGATACAAGCCTTCGTCGATGCCGCTGCCTTCGCTATGCAACTGTACTTCGATGGCAGGCGTCTCACGCTCAAGGAAAATCTGCGGCGCGTGGGGAATTTCGAGGGAAAGGTCCTTGGCGTAGATTTTTTCGATGCTGAATACCGGGGCTTCTGGGGTTTGCGCTTCGCTCATGTGGGTCGCCTGTGGTGGTTTTTGTGAAAAATATTCGCCATCCTCCGCAATGCTCGGAATGGCGACTTGCGGAAAAGGGTTACCCTCCCGCCAGGAGCGGATCGAGCCCGCCCTCGTGGTCAAGGGCGGAGAGATCGTCGAAGCCGCCTACATGCGTCTCGCCGATGAAAATCTGCGGCACTGTGCGGCGTCCGGTGCGTGTCATCATTTCCGCGCGCTGCGCCGGATCGAGGTCGACGCGGATTTTCTCGATCATGGTGATCCCTTTGCGCTTCAGCAACTGTTCGGCACGGATGCAGTAGGGACAGACGGCGGTGCTATACATCAGGACTTTGGCGGTCATGCGCGGCTCGCTTGAACTTACTTGGAAGTCACGGGCAGGCCGGCTTCACGCCAGGCGCCGATGCCGCCGCTGAGATTGAATACCTTCTCGAAACCATGCTTCTTCAGGGTTCTGCAGGCCGAGGACGAACGGTTGCCCGACTGGCAATTGACGATCACCGGCCGCGCCTTGAATTTCTCGATCTCGTGTAGGCGCTTTTCCAACTGCCCCAGGGCGATGTGGCGGGAGTTCGGAATGTGCCCCGACGACCACTCGTTGGTCTCGCGCACGTCGATCACCAGAGCGTCCTCGCGGTTCAGCATCAAAGTGGCCTGCAACGGCGAAACGCGATTGCCGCCGCTGCTGTTCAAGCTCTGCCACAACAGCATGCCGCCACTGACGAGGGCGAGCATGACGTACATCAGGTTGTTTTGCACAAAGTCCAAAATTTGCTCCATCAACGTTTGAAAACGGGAACGCCGCAGAATACTTCGCGCATCAGCACGATCAACTGCAGCGTGCGGGCATCGGCGACGCGGTAATACACGCGGTTGGCGTCCTTGCGGGTTTGCAGCACGCCCTTGTCGCGCAGGATGGCGAGATGCTGGGAGATATTGCTCTGCGAAGTGCCCACCGCAATCACGATATCCTGCACGCAGACCTCTTGCGCTCCGACGACGCAGAGTATCTTCAGGCGCAACGGATGCGAAATCGCCTTGAGGGCGCGCGCAGCGGTCTCTATATGCTCTTGTTGGTCGATCAGGTCGAGGATGGCGCTATCGGTCACGGAAAGTATGTCTCGAAGAAGAATTCCTAATATTATAGAATACTTCTTTTTAAGTACCTAAGCGTAGCCATTCGCTCAATATCATGCAAAAAATCGTCCTGTTGCGTCATGGCGAGTCGACCTGGAACCAGGAAAACCGGTTTACCGGCTGGACCGACGTCGGTCTTACCGAGAAAGGCTTGGCGGAAGCCGTCGCCGCGGGCCAAATGCTCAAAAGCCAGGGGTATTGCTTTGACCATGCCTATACCTCGGTGTTGAGGCGCGCCATCAAGACGCTCTGGATTGCGCTGGAGGAAATGGACCGGATGTGGATCCCGATCCACCACAGCTGGCGCCTCAACGAGCGGCATTACGGCGCGCTGCAGGGTCTCAACAAGGCGGAGACCGCCGCCAAGTACGGCGAAGAGCAGGTACTCAAGTGGCGCCGCGCCTACGCTACGCCGCCACCGGCCCTGGCGGGCGACGACCCGCGCCTGGAGCGCGACAATCCACGCTACGCCGGGCTCAAGCCGGACGAATTTCCGCGTACCGAATGCCTCAAGGATACGGTCGCACGCTTCCTGCCCTACTGGCACGAAACCATTGCGCCCATGGTCAGAACAGGCCGGAAAGTCATCATCGCCGCCCACGGCAACAGTTTGCGCGCCCTCATCAAGTATCTCGACAATGTTTCCGACGCCGACATTGTCGATCTCAATATCCCCACCGGCCAGCCGCTGGTATATGAACTTGACGATCACCTCAAGCCGCTCAGGCATTATTATCTCGGGGATGAAGAGGTTATCCGAGCGGCCATGCAGGCTGTCGCCAATCAGGGGAAAGTCAAGTAGTCCCGGATTGCGCAACTGTTGCTTCGCCCTGGTGTTGTCGCTAGGGCTGCCGACCGCGGGCATGGCGGCCGCTCAGTCCGCCCCAGTCGAAGCCAAGCGCGGCCAACTCAAGCAATTGCACGGCCGCATCGAAACCCTGCACCGCGATTTGGCGAAAAGCGAGGAAACCAAGGCTTACGCCGCCGACCAGCTGAAGGAAATCGAATCGGCGATTTCCGCCGCCAACCGCGGCCTGCGCGAACTCGGTCAGCAGCGCGGCGAAACCCAGGCGGCGCTGGAGGATCTTCAGCAGCAATCGCAGCGTATCGAAGGCCATATCGCCGCGCATCAGGGGCAACTCGGCCGGCTGCTGTATCGTCAATATGTGCGCGGCGATACCGATGCCTTGCAATTGCTGCTGGCCGGCGGCGACCCGAACCAGGCGGCCCGCGATATGCACTATCTGGCCCTGCTTTCGCGCGCCAAGGCCGAGCTGCTGGGCGACCTGCGCACCGCCTTGGCCGAGAAACAACGCCTGGCCGGCGCCGCACGCGTCCAGCGCGACGCCCTCAAGCTCATCGAAAAAAAACAGCAGGGGCAGCGTTCCACGCTGCTGGCGCAACAGCAGCAACGTCAGGCGATGCTGGTCAAGCTGGCCGACAAGATCAAGACGCAGCGGCGTGAAATCGGTGCGCTCAAGCGGGATGAAAAACGCCTGGCCAGGCTGATCGAGAACCTCGCGCGCAGCGCCGCCAAGCCTGCCCGCCAGCCACGTCCGGCCAAAGCCAGGCCGGGCTTGGCGGCGCCGGAAGCACGGCATGCGCCGCTGCGGAATCAGCTGACGCCGCAAGCCAGGAGTGAATCCGGCAACTTCGCCCGGCTCAAGGGCCGCCTGCGCCTGCCGACGCGCGGCGAGCTCGCCAACCGCTACGGCGCGGCGCGTGCCGAAAGCGGCACCCGTTGGAAAGGACTGTTCATCCGCGCCGCAGAAGGCAGCGAGGTCAAGGCGGTGGCGCCCGGGCGGGTGGTTTTCGCCGATTGGCTGCGCGGCTTCGGCAATTTGGTGATTGTCGACCACGGCGATGCTTTCCTGAGCGTCTATGGCAACAACCAGTCGCTGTTCCGCCAGCTCGGCGAGTCGGTAAAATCCGGCGATGTCATTGCCGCCGTCGGCAACAGCGGCGGCAACCCGGAATCAGGTTTATACTTTGAACTTAGGCAACAGGGTCAAACTGTCGATCCGCTCAAATGGGTCGGCTTGAAGTAAGCCCCCAGTCAGCCCACATCGTTAGAACCATCCAGCGGAGTCACGCATCCATGCGCATCAAATTTCAACAGGCCGGACTGATTCTTTTCGGGCTGATCGCCGGTATCCTCATCAGCCTCAACTTTTCCGCCAGTGCCCAGAAGGAAACTCCCTCCGCACTGCCGATCGAGGAACTGCGCAGCTTTGCCGATGTCTTCAGCGCCATCAAGCAAGGCTACGTCGAGCCGATTGAAGACAAGAAGCTGATCACCCATGCCATCAGCGGCATGCTCTCCAACCTGGACCCGCACTCCGCCTATCTCGATTCGGATTCCTTCAAGGACTTGCAGGTCAGCACCCAGGGCGAATTCGGCGGCCTGGGCATTGAAGTCGGCATGGAGGATGGCTTCGTCAAGGTGATTTCGCCGATCGAGGACACCCCGGCCTTCAAGGCCGGCATCAAACCCGGCGATCTGATCGTCAAGCTCGACGATACGCCGGTCAAGGGGATGACGCTGAACGATGCGGTCAAGCACATGCGCGGCAAGCCGAAAACCTCGATCGTTCTGACCATTGCACGCAAGGGAGCGACCAAGCCGCTGGTCCTGACCGTGGTGCGCGAGAAGATCAAGGTGCAGAGCGTCAAATCGAAAATGCTCGAGTCGGGTTTCGGCTATTTGCGCGTCACCCAGTTTCAGGAAGAAACCATCGCCGATGTCGTCAAGCATCTCGAAAAACTCAATAAGCCTGAAAAGGACGCCAAGGATGGAGGCCCGCTGCGCGGGCTGGTGCTCGATCTGCGCAACGACCCGGGCGGCTTGCTGCACGGCGCCGTCGGCGTCGCCGCCGCCTTCCTCCCGGCGAAGACCCTGGTGGTGTCCACCGATGGCCGTACCGAAGACGCCAAGCGCAAGTACATCGCCAGCCCCGAGGACTATCTGCGCGGCGGCCGCGACGATATCCTGAAAAATCTGCCGCCTTCCATCAAGACCATGCCGCTGGTGGTGCTGGTCAATGGCGGTTCGGCTTCGGCCTCGGAGATCGTCGCCGGGGCGCTGCAGGATAACAAGCGTGCCGTAGTGCTGGGCACCCAGACCTTCGGCAAGGGATCGGTGCAGTCCATTCTGCCCTTGTCCAACAACACTGCCATCAAGTTGACCACGGCGCGCTACTACACGCCGAGCGGCAACTCGATTCAGGCAAAGGGCATTACCCCCGACATCATCGTGGAAGAGTCGTCCAACGGCGGTTCGCGCGGATTCGTGCGAGAAGCCGATCTTGACCGCCATTTGATCAACGACAAGGAAAAGGCCAAGGATCCCGCGCCCAAACCGCAAGCGAAAAATGGCAAGGGCAAAGCCAAAGACGAGGCCGAGGAAGATCCGAAACCACCGGTTTTCGAGATCGCCTCGAAGAACGACTATCAGTTGAATCAGGCGCTCGGCCTGCTCAAGGCCTGGCAGATCATCAAGCAACGCTGACATGCCATGAACCCCGAAAGGGCACGCGAACTGCGCGACGAACTGCGTCACCGGGCGCACCTGCAGCCGGGACTGACGCCGCAGCCCGGCTCGCGCAAGCAGCGCGAGCTGCGTTTCGACAAGATGCCGCCGGCGCAGGTAGAACAGGCGCACCAGCTGCTCACGGGTCTCGAGGGGCTGGAAATCAAGCGCGGCGCCTACGGCAATTCCCTGTCAATCAGCTACTTCATCACCGACTACACCCTGGAAGGCCTGGAAACAGCACTCATCGGTCAAGGCTTCCACCTCGAAAGCACGCTGTATAGCAAGCTCGTCCGCGCCCTCATCTATTTTTGCGAGGAAACCCAGTTGCGCAACATGCGCATGCCGGAACGGCTCATCAAAAAGTCCAACGAAGTCTATGTCAAGGCCTGGGAACACCATTCCCATGGCGACCACGACGATACGCCGCCGGAACTGCGCGAATACAAGTGAACGACCAGCAGTTGCTCCGTTACAGCCGGCACATTCTGCTGCCGCAAATCGGCGTTGACGGACAGGAGCGCTTGTCGAAGGCGCGCGCATTGGTGGTCGGCGCCGGCGGACTGGGTTCCCCGACGGCGCTGTACCTGGCTTCCGCCGGTGTCGGCACGCTGGTCCTGGCGGATGGCGATACGGTCGATCTGACCAACTTGCAAAGGCAAATTCTCCACCGCACCGCTGCGGTGGGCCTGCCCAAGGCCGATTCCGGCCGCAACACCCTGGCCGAAATCAATCCGGAATGCCGTGTGCTGCCCATCCCCGAGAGGCTGGCAGGGAAACGTCTGGAGGAGGAAATCGCCGCCGCCGACGTGGTGCTGGACTGCTCGGATAATTTCGCCACGCGCCATGCCATCAATTGCGCCTGCGTGAAATCGGGGAAACCGCTGGTCTCCGGGGCGGCGATCCGCTTCGACGGACAGGTCGCGGTGTTCGATGCGCGCGGCGGGAAAGA
>CAYHXK010000080.1:0-9623 GCA_964360125.1 uncultured Sterolibacterium sp. | reverse complement strand
AATTTGTCCCGGCCCTCCGGGTTGCCGATGCGGCGCTCGCTTTGTCCCACCAGGGGACTTCCTGCGGGGCGTCGCGTGCCTCGTGAAGGGATCGGCCATTCACTTCGGCCCGCTTCGCGCGATCATCCGCATTGGGCAGCAACGCATGCCACTCTTCCTGCTGAAATAGGCTCTAAGCCGCTGCCTGATCCAGGTTGAACGCCTGGTGCAAGGTCCGCACGGCGAGTTCCAGATATTTCTCGTCGACCACCACCGACACTTTGATTTCCGAAGTGGAGATCATTTGGATATTGATGCCCTCCTCCGCCAAGGCGCGGAACATCCGACTGGCTATGCCCGGATGCGAGCGCATCCCCACGCCGACCGCGGAAACCTTGCAGATTTTATTGTCGCCGGTAATGGCGCGAGCACCGATGTGGTTCTTCACCTGTTCGAGTATGGCCAGCGCCTTGGCGTATTCGCTGCGATTCACAGTAAAGGAAAAGTCCGTGCTGCCATCGTGGCCGACATTCTGAATAATCATGTCTACGTCGATATTGGCATCGGCAATCGCCCCAATGATCTGATAGGCTATGCCGGGACGGTCGGGTACGCCCAGCACGGTCAACTTGGCCTCGTCACGGTTGAAGGCAATGCCGGAAATGATCGGTTGTTCCATGTTTTTGTCATCCTCGAAAGTAATCAACGTGCCTGGTCCTTCCTTGCCGAGTTCCTCAAGACTCGACAGCACGCGTAGCTTGACCTTGTACTTGCCCGCAAACTCCACCGAGCGTATCTGCAGAACCTTGGAGCCGAGGCTCGCCATCTCCAGCATTTCCTCGAAGGTCACCGTATCCAACCGACGCGCCTCGGGAACGATGCGGGGATCGGTGGTGTAGACACCATCCACGTCGGTATAAATCTGGCACTCGTCGGCCTTGAGGGCCGCCGCCAGCGCCACCCCGGTGGTATCCGATCCGCCGCGGCCGAGCGTGGTGATATTGCCCTCCTCATCGACACCCTGGAAACCGGCCACGATAACGATGGTATCGTTATCCAGATCCGCCCGCATCGCCTGATCGTCGATACTGAGTATGCGCGCTTTGGTGTAAGCGCTGTCGGTGAGAATTCTTACTTGGGCGCCCGTGTAGCTTCTGGCCTTGAGCCCGAGTTCCTTCAACGCCATTGCCAGCAGACCGATCGTCACCTGCTCCCCGGTTGACACCATGACGTCCAGTTCGCGGGGGTCGGGTACGGGCTGAATTTCCCTGGCCAGTCCGATCAGGCGATTGGTCTCGCCGCTCATCGCCGAAAGCACCACCACCAGCTGGTGCCCCTCGGACTTCCACTTGGCAACGCGACGGGCGACGTTCTTGATGCGTTCCGTAGAGGCGACCGAAGTGCCCCCGAATTTCTGTACTATAAGTGCCATTTATCGCTCAGCCAATTGAAAAAATTGAAAAGTCGGAAATGATAGCCGATATCCAGGCATGATGCTTTGCCAGCCCGGGAAATTATTCCCGCCTACGCCTTCAACATATTTCTTGTATGTTGTTCGACTATTGTCTATACTGGTCTGACTATTACTTAGGTAATAGTGTTTAGTCCATCGCAATAGTAACCTGAAGTAACCCGAACCTAGTCAAAACTAAGGAATCTGCCATGAAAAGCATGGATAAAATCGACGCACGCGAAATCCGTCGCAAGATGGGCATGAATCAGCAGCAGTTCTGGTCGAAGCTCGGCGTCACCCAGAGTGGCGGATCACGCTACGAGAGCGGTCGCAACATGCCTCGCCCGGTGCAGCAATTACTGCGGCTGGTGCACGTCGAGAATATCGATATCTCCAAGGTCAAGCGCGAAGACTTTGAAGTAGTCGAATATCTCAAGTCGACCGATCCGGAGCAATTCAAGTCACTAAAAAAGCTGGCCCGCGCCAAGCCGAAGAAGTAATGATCGCCATTAGCACCCCACAAGGGTACTAGTTTACTTAAGGGCTGACACGGACCGTCAGCCCCAATTTCCTCACCCGCTCCGCCATCTGTTCAAGCCATGCCGGCGGCAAACGCGCCAATCGCAGTGCTTCAGGCTGCATCGAAGGGCGCGCCAGTCCATAGAGATGAACACCGGCCAGACTGTCTTTCGCCTGTTCCAGTATATCCAGCCATGCAGCCATCTCCGCCTCGCCGGGAGCGGCATCATCTAGCGCAAAGCAGCAGGTTTGAACCCAGGTCGCGCATAAGGAACAGCACTCTCGCAAGCGCCGGGCGACCCCGTGCGGATCGAGATCCACACTATTGATGCGTGCCATGCCCTGCCTGGTTCCCGCGTCCAGCTTGAACCACACTTCTCCATTGGCTTGACTGAGGCGCGCGATGCCTTGGCGCACTTCCGGCCTGTCGAGCAAGCTGCCATTGGTAATCAGGCGTAGCTTGATCCGCCCCAGTAACTGAAACTCATCCATGATCCGCACGACAAGCTCCACTACTTGGGAAAACTCGCGCGCGCTGGTTGGCTCGCCATTTCCGGAAAACGCGACATCCTCGATTTGACGCTCCGCTACCGGCACACGAGTCGTCATGAAGTCCCCCTGTCGCAGTTCCTGCAACATTTTCCTAAGCTCCGTTTCCAGCAGCATCAGGTCGATGGCCGGTGCGGCGCCGCGCGTCAGGCTGGGTACCTGGCAATAGATGCAGCGCCAGTTGCAGGCATTGTTCGGGTTCAGGTTGATGCCAACTGAAACGCCACCGGCGCGCCGCGAAACCACCGGGTAGACATAGGTCATGCCGGCGCTGTCGCGGCTATGGTCGGCGCTGTCGAGCTGCCGGGTATTCCGGGGTGGTTGAATCGGCTGGTTCATCGTAAACTGGCTGCAGGGGCGAATGCTATAATCCACTGTAATTCAGTCTTACCGCAAGCCCTTCCTGAAAATATTCTATGCAGATCACCCGGCGCCTCGAGTTTGACGCGGGCCATCGCATCCCCGATCACCAGAGCCAGTGCCGACACTTGCACGGCCACCGCTACGCCATCGAGATCACCCTGTCCGGGGACATCATCCAGACCAAAGCTCAGCCGATGAATGGCATGGTGATGGATTTTTCCGAAATCAAGTTGCTGGCCAAGCAGCATTTAGTTGACGCCTGGGATCACGCCTTTCTGGCCTATCGCGATGACGTCCAGGTGGTGTCCTTCCTCGCCAGTCTGCCGGACCACAAAACGGTGTTGTTCGACGTCGTGCCGACGGCGGAGAATCTCGCCGCCATTGCCTTTTCCGTGCTGGACGCGGTATATCGGGATACCTACGGCAATCACTTGCGCCTCGAACGCGTGCGGCTCTATGAAACCCCCAACTGCTGGGCGGACGCACTGCGTTCAAGCTTAGCCACGTAAATATCCTTCGTAAGCCTGTGGCTTCATCTATCGCAGGTTCAGCCCCGGGAAATTCTTGGCGCCAGTTTCGTTTTGCGAAATTTGATTTTGCAAATTGACAAAAACCTCCCGCCTCATTCAGACTAGCGCCGGAAGTTGAATTCGGGGTAATTTCCCCCTGAGTGTAATACCACCCAAGCAGCCATGAAGAAAAATACTCCGGCACCCGACACTCCGGCACTCGCGACTCGTCCACGCGCGTCGCGCGCCCCCACGACAGCCAAAGTACGCCAGGCCAGCGCCGGCAAGGACCGCCAATTCATCACCGCCCTGGCACGTGGGCTACAAGTGCTGCGCTGCTTCCGCGCCAGCGAACGCTACCTCGGCAACCAGGAGTTTGCCCTGCGCACCGGACTGCCCAAGCCGACCATTTCGCGCCTCACGCATACCTTGACGGGCCTCGGCTATCTCGACTACTCCCCCACCTTCGGCAAGTACTCACTGGGTGCGGCGGTGCTGTCGCTCTCCTACCCCTATCTCGCCGGCCTCGACGTGCGCGATGTCGCCCGGCCGCTGATGCACGAACTGGCCGAATACGCCCAGGGCACGGTGTCGCTGGGCGCGCGCGATGGCCTGCACATGATCTACCTGGAAATCAGCCAGGGCAGCCAGATGTTTCGCATGCACATGGCGGTCGGTTCGCGCGTGCCGCATGGCACCACGGCCATGGGACGCGCCTACCTCGCATCCCTGCCGGAAGCGCAACGTGCCGAGTTCATCGAGCAATACCGGGAAATCACCCCCAGGAAGGAATGGCCGATGGTGCTGGCCGGTATCCAGCAGGCGGTCGAGGATTACGCGCAATACGGCTTCTGCCTCTCGCTGGGCGAATGGAACCCGGAAGTATGGGCCGTCGGCACGCCCATGGCGTCAAGCGACGGTTCGCGTATCCTGGCTTTCAACGTCAGCGGGCCGGTCTTCAATATGACCCGCGAACGCCTGATCGCCGATATCGGTCCGCGCCTGTGCCGCTTGCGCGACCAGGTGCTGTCGGCTACCGGCGGGAACTTCTAGTTCTGTAATTTCTATTTGCATCTCGAGGAGAGCGCCCCATGCTTGGTCAAATGATGAATATGCCGCTGATGATTTCGAGCCTGATCCGGCATGCCGACGATTATCACGGCGACGCTGAAATCGTCTCGCGCCTGCCGGAAGGGAGCATGCATCGCTATACCTACCGCGACGCGCACCGCCGTTCGCGCCAGTTGGCCAATGCCCTGCGCGCGCTCGGAATCAAAATGGGGGACCGCATCGGCACCCTGGCCTGGAATACCCATCGCCACTTCGAGATCTATTTCGGCGTCTCGGGCATCGGAGCCATCTGCCACACCATCAACCCACGCTTGTTTCCAGAGCAGATTAGCTACATCGCCAACCATGCCGGGGACGACTACATTTTCTTCGACATCACTTTTACTGCATTGATCGAGGCGCTCGTGCCGCACTGCCCCAAGGTCAAGGGCTGGGTGGCGCTGTGCGGTCACGCCAATTTGCCGAAGACCGATAAAATTCCCAACCTGCAGGCCTACGACGACCTGATCAACGCGCACTCCGACGCATACGAATGGCCGGAGTTCGACGAAAACACCGCATCGTCCCTGTGCTACACCTCCGGCACCACCGGCAATCCCAAGGGCGTGCTGTACTCGCATCGTTCGACGCTGCTGCATGCCTACGCCGCGGCCTTACCCGACGGCCTGAACTTGTCGGCGCGCGACTCGGTGCTGCCGGGGGTGCCGATGTTCCACGTCAATGCCTGGGGCTTGCCCTACAGTGTCGCCCTGACCGGCGCCAAATTCGTACTGCCGGGGCCGGGTCTGGACGGCGCCAGCCTCTACGAATTGTTCGAGCAGGAAAAGGTCACGGTATCCGCCGGCGTACCGACCATCTGGCTGGGTTTGCTGCAACACTTGCAGACCAACAAACTCAAGCTGTCCACCGTCAAGCGCCTGGTCATCGGCGGTTCCGCGGCGCCGCCGGCGATGATCCGCAGCTTCGACGAGCAGTACGGCATCACCGTCCTGCATGCCTGGGGCATGACGGAAATGAGTCCGCTGGGCACGGCCAACACCTTCAAGCTGAAACACCTCGCCCTGCCTCCCGCCGAGCGGGACAAGATCCGCGTCAAGCAGGGCCGACCGCTGTATGGGGTGCACATGAAAATCGTCGATGGCGCAGGCAAGCCGCTGCCGCACGACGGCAAGGCATTCGGCGACCTGCTGGTGCGCGGGCCCTGGATCGCTTCGACTTACTTCAAGAGCACTGACAACCCTCTCATCGATGGCTGGTTCCCCACCGGCGACGTGGCAACCATAGATGAAGACGGTTACATGCAGATCACCGACCGATCCAAGGACGTCATCAAGTCCGGCGGCGAATGGATTTCCTCGATCGATATCGAAAACCTCGCCATCGCCCATCCCGCAGTGATGGAGGCGGCGGTCATCGGCGTGGCGCATCCGAAGTGGGACGAACGACCGCTGCTGCTGATCATCAGGAAAAAGGACATGGAAGTCACGCGCGAGGAAATGCTCGCTTTCATGAGCGGGAAAATCGCCAAGTGGTGGATGCCCGACGACGTGATTTTTGTCGCCAGCCTGCCCCACACCGCCACCGGCAAACTCCTCAAGACCAAGTTGCGCGAGGAGTACCGGGATCACCAGCTGCCTAGCGCCTGAAACGGTATTGCTTCGATATATTCAACGTAACGCTCATTATCAACGGGGGTCTTCCATGCTCAAGCTCTGCGGTTTTTCTGTCAGCAATTATTACAACAAGGTCAAGTTCGCGCTGCTGGAAAAGGGCATCCCGTTCGAGGAGGAGACCATCTACCCGTCGCAGGACGAGACCCTGAAAAAGGACTCGCCGATGGGCAAGGTGCCGTTTCTGAGAACATCGCACGGGGTGCTCTCGGAGTCGCAGGTACTCATCGAATACATCGAGGACATGCATCACGCAACGCCGCTGTATCCCGCCGAGGCCTTCGCCAGGGCCAAGTGCCGCGAATTGATTGCACATATCGAACTGCATCTCGAATTGCCGGCGCGGCGACTGTATTCCGAAGCATTTTTCGGCGGCAGCGTCTCCGACGAAACCAAGCAGGAAGTCGATAAGCTACTCGCCAGGGGCTTGAAAAGCCTGGCTCATCTGGCGCGCTTCGAACCCTACATCGCCGGCCAGGAGTTCACCCACGCCGATTGCGCCGCCTGGGTGCATCTGCCGCTGGTAGCGCAGGCGACCAGAATAATCTACGGCCGGGATTTCCTAGACGAACTATTGCCGTTCGCCAAGCCTTATTTGAGGCTGGTCTCGGAACGGCCGCAGGCGCAGAAAGTCAACGCCGACCGCAAGCTTGCCACGGAAGCGCTCATGGCCAAAGCGAAGAAATGAGCGAGTTGATCCTCCGCGAACTTCTCCACGGTGTCCTGCGCGTCGAAATTCGCCGACCGGAAAAGAAGAATGCCCTGACCGGGCCCATGTACGCGGTACTTGCCGACGCCTTCGAAGCCGCCGAAGGCGACCCCGCAGTCCGCGTGGTGCTGATCCACGGGCAGCCCGGAGGGTTCACCGCCGGCAACGATCTCGCCGATTTTCTGGATAATCCGCCACTCAGCGAGGACCCGCCCGCGCCGGTATTCCGTTTCCTTAGAGCTTTCAGCACCCTCTCCAAGCCCTTTGTCGCGGCGGTCTCGGGGGCGGCAGTGGGCGTCGGCACGACCATGCTGTTGCATTGCGACCTGGTGTATGCCGGCGCCAGCGCGAAATTCCAGCTGCCTTTCGTCAATCTTGGACTGTGCCCGGAAGCCGCTTCCAGCCTGTTGTTGCCGGCGCTTGTCGGACATGTTCGGGCCGCGGAAATGTTGTTGCTGGGCGAGCCCTTCGACGCCGAGAAGGCGCTTGAGGTCGGTCTGGTCAATGCCGTGCTGCCAGACGCCAGCGTGCTCGACCACGCCTTGACCCAGGCGCGCAAGCTGGCCACCCAACCATCCGCTGCGGTGCGCCTCACCAAACAGTTGATGAAACGCGCCCAAGGGGCTTTGGTCGGACAGACCATGCTGGAAGAAGGCCGGCACTTCCGGGCGCGCTTGCTCTCGCCGGAAGCCAAGGAGGCTTTTGCCGCCTTCCTCGAAAAACGCAAACCAGATTTCTCCCGCTTTGCTTGAAAGTAATCCCTGGTTCCGATGAAAAAAACCTACAAGTACTACTGGGAAGACTTCCCCATCGGCAGCGTGCGCGAATATGGCGGTATCACGCTGAGCCAGGACGACATCGTGCGTTTTGCCCGCGAGTTCGACCCGCAACCCTTTCATGTGGATGAAGCCGCCGCCGGCGCATCGGTCTTCGGCGGCATCATCGCCAGCGGCTGGCATACCTGCGCGCTGGCGATGCGCATGATGTGCGATGCCTATCTGCTGGAAACCGCCAGCCTCGGCTCGCCCGGCGTGGACAGCATCAAGTGGCTGAAGCCGGTACGCCCCGGCGACACCCTGCGAGTCCGCACCACGGTGCTCGATGCACGCCCGCTCGAGAGCAAGCCGCACATCGGCCTGGTCCATTCGCAATGGCAGATGTACAACCAGATTGACGAATGCGTCATGGAAATGCAAGGCCACGGCATGCTCCGCCGCCGGCCGCCCGACTGAAGGAGGACATGCCATGGAACTCCCCGCTCAATCACAATACGAGACACTGCGCTTGACGCTGGCCGACGGTATCGCCGAAGTCGCTCTGAACCGGCCCGACCAGGCCAATGCCATGAACTTGCCAATGTGGCGCGAACTCCGTGCTGCCTTTACCTGGATCGACCAGACGCCCGAGGCCAGGGTGGCGGTATTGAGCGGCGCCGGCAAGCATTTCACTTCCGGCATCGATCTCGAATTGCTCGGCGGCATCCGTGCGCAGATCGCCGATGTCTGCGATGGCCGCCAGCGTGAAAAGCTGCGCCGCCTGATCCTCGATATGCAGGACACCCTCGCCAGCCTGGAACGCTGCCGCAAACCGGTGCTGGCGGCCATTCATGGCGCCTGCGTCGGCGGCGGCGTCGATCTGATCTGCGCCTGCGACATGCGCTATTGCAGCGCCGACGCCTTTTTCTCGGTCAAGGAAGTCGATGTCGGCATGACCGCCGACGTCGGCACACTGCAACGCCTGCCACGACTCATCGGCGAGGGCATGGCGCGGGAACTGGCCTACACCGCCAGGAACTTCAGCGGCGCCGAAGCGCAGGGAATCGGGCTGGTCAATCGCTGTTACGCCAGCAGCGGTGAGCTGCAGTCCGGCGTGATGGAGTTGGCGCGCAGCATCGCATCCAAGTCTCCGCTGGCGATACGCGGCAGCAAGGAAATGATCGGCTATGCCCGCGACCATTCCGTCGCCGATGGCCTCAACTACATCGCCACCTGGAACGCGGCGATGCTGCTCTCCGACGATCTCGGCGAGGCCATCGCCGCGGCGCGCGCCAAGCGCCCGCCACAGTTTCGCGATTGACGCCGGAGGATTACATGCCAAAAATTACCATCGACAAACTCGCCGACCTGCAAGCGCGCGTCGGCCAGGAAGTGGCTGTCAGCGACTGGCTGGAAATCACCCAGCAGCGCATCGACCAGTTCGCCGCTGCCACCGGCGATCAACAATGGATACACGTCGATGCGGCGCGTGCCGCCAAGGAATCGCCGTTCGGCGGCACCATCGCCCATGGCTACCTGACGCTGTCCCTGCTGGCCAGGTTCGCCCAGGAAAGCATCGCCATCGGCAACATTCGCATGGCCGTGAATTACGGTCTCAACCGCGTCCGCTTTACCGCTCCGGTGCGCTCCGGAAAGCGCGTTCGCGCCCATTTCAAACTTGCCGCCTACGACGAGATTGACGGCGGCGTCCAGCTCACCTGGCATGCCACGGTCGAGATCGAAGGCAGCGAGAAACCCGCCTGCATCGCCGAAACCATCTCGCGCTGGTACGTCTGACTCCCGACCCTGCGCATGGCGGTATAATGCGCCGCGCAAGGGAGGCGTGGCCGAGCGGTTTAAGGCAGCAGTCTTGAAAACTGCCGTAGGGGCAACTCTACCGTGAGTTCGAATCTCACCGCCTCCGCCAATATGCCAATAAAAAAGCGCCTTCCGAGACGTTTTGTTTATGCGTATGCCATTCTGTAGATCATTATCGGGTAGGTGGGAATTGACACCGTCAATACCCGAGCCGAAAGCAGCACACTT
>CAYHXK010000079.1:0-9729 GCA_964360125.1 uncultured Sterolibacterium sp. | reverse complement strand
ACGACGGCTTCCTGACGCCGTTCCGGGTGAAGCAGATTGCCACCACGCTGGACGAATATGTTTTTACGCCCGACGACACGCTGGTCGAAGGCGAGATCGAGGCGGGCAAGTTGTACACGGAACCTGACTTCAACAAGATCATCGAGATCAAGGCGCGCGAGAAGAAGCGGGTCGAAATCCTTATGTCGCAGATCGACCAGCGCGAGAAGTCGCTGGTGTTCTGCGCCAACCAGGCGCACGCGCTGGCGGTGCGCGACCTCATCAACCAAGTGAAGACCAGCACCGATCCGAACTACTGCCAGCGGGTGACGGCCAACGACGGTGGGCTGGGCGAGCAGCACCTGCGGGATTTTCAGGATAACGAGAAGACCATCCCGACCATTCTGACTACCTCGCAGAAGCTGTCGACCGGCGTGGATGCCCGCAACGTGCGCAACATCGTACTGCTGCGCCCGATCAATTCGATGATCGAGTTCAAGCAGATCATTGGGCGCGGCACACGACTCTACGACGGCAAGGACTACTTCACCATCTACGACTTCGTGAGGGCGCACCATCATTTCAACGACCCGGAATGGGATGGCGAACCCATCGAGCCGGAGCCGAACGAACCGAGGCCGGAGTCGCCGCCGCGTCCGCCAGTCGAGGCACGACAACCGGAGGCGAAATACCAGCCGCGGCAGAAGATCAAGATCAAGCTCGCCGACGGCAAGGCGCGCAGCATTCAATACATGACGGCGACGAGCTTCTGGCATCCCGACGGCACGCCGATGTCGGCGCAGCAGTTCATGGAAGCGCTGTTCGGCAAGTTGCCCGAATTCTTCAATGACGAGGCCGAACTCCGTAGCCTATGGAGTGCGCCTGAAACGCGGAAGAAGTTGCTGGAGGGACTCGCCGAAAAAGGCTTCGGCAAGGACCAACTGGCCGAAATGCAGAAAATCATCGACGCGGAGAAAAGCGACCTGTTCGACGTGCTGGCCCATGTGGCTTATGCCTTGGCGCCGCTTACCCGCGGGGAACGCGCTGCCCAGGCCATGGCCTTGATCAGCACGCACTTCAACAGCAAGCAACAGGTTTTTCTCGACTTCGTGCTGTCGCACTACGTCAGCGTCGGCGTGGAAGAACTCGACCAGGCTAAACTGACGCCGCTACTACGACTCAAATACCGCGACTCGATTGCCGATGCCGTGGCCGACCTGGGCAAGCCCGAAGAAATTGGACGAATATTTGTCGGGTTTCAACAGTATCTCTACCAGCAGCCATCCTTAGCCTGACCACCAGCCATCCTCAACCAAGCCAGGGGCCGTTTCGTTTCCGCAGTGTGCCGGCAACAGGCTTCAGCGCCCGCACGAGCAATCGTTTTCCGTGCCGCATTGCTCCCTGAGCGTCATGGTCGAGCGCACGACTTCCTTGGTGGCGTCAAACAGCACGTCGAAGCGCGCCAGCTTGTTCCATTCGTCGCAATAGCGCCACTCCCAGACGAGTTCGTCGCGCGCCTTGAAATAGGCGTTCCACGACGGTTCCGCCGGTCCCAGCAGGCGCAGCACCTGGTCCTGGTGCATGCCGGGCTCGATGCGCCGGAAAGTTTTGGGTTCCATCGCATTTTCGATGCGCTGCAGTTTGCCATCGGCGCCGAGCAGCAGCATGTAGGTATGCACCCCCATCGGTCCGCGCGGATAGGCCAGGCGCCGCGCGCCATCGGCTTCATCCCACTGCATGCGCGGTTCACCCATGATCCGCATGACATCGTCCATCCCGGACGCGCCAACCACCAGTCCGCTGCCGCTGTAGCTGGCACAGGCAGCCTGCAGCAGGATGAGTGCAAACAAGAGTAACTTTTTCATGGCCGCTCCCTGGAACCTGTCATATTTGTGCCGTCAGCCGGCGGTCTGCTTGCTTATTCGGATGGCCTCATCACCACCGAAACCCGATCCCGGACGCTGCGGCGCTGCGTCAAGCCGTGTCACGCGGCTATGGTACATTGACTGCCGACCAGCGACAGTGTTTGCATGCATCCTCGGGATCGACACATTGCCATTGCGTGGTACCTTCGACTTGAAACCGCCCAGAATATGTTACGGATGATTTGTACGGATTTCCAAAACGCATTTCATCTGCGCATGCCCCCGCGTCCGCGGTTGCCGGCACGCCTCATCGTGCTAGGCCTGGCTGCGCTGCTGCCGCTGCAAGCAGTTCCCGCGCAAGACGAAAAGACAATTTACACCAATCGATTGATCGACAGCCATGACCCCTATTTGCTGCAGCATGCGCACAATCCGGTCGATTGGTATCCCTGGGGAGCGGAAGCCCTGGACAAGGCGAGGCGCGAAAACAAGCCGATCTTCATTTCCGTCGGTTACTCCACCTGTTACTGGTGTCATGTGGCCGAGCGGGAAATTTATTCGAATCCGCAAATCGCGGAACTGATGAACCAGTGGTTCGTCAACATCAAGATCGATCGCGAGGAACGCCCGGATCTGGATCAACTCTACATGCTCGCGACCCAGGCCATGACCGGCCGCGGTGGATGGCCAAACAACGTGTTTCTGACCCCGGATCTGAAACCATTTTTTGCCGGCAGCTATTTCCCCCCCAACGATCAAAACGGGCGTCCAGGCTTCCCGCAGATACTGACCCGCTTGCATCAGGCCTGGATTGACGATCGTGACCAGGTCGTGGCGGCGGCAGAGCGCGTGTATAAGAAACTCCAACAGCCGGAACCCGGCTCTCCGGCCGGCGCGAATCAACTACCGGCTGCGGGAATATGGCTCGGTCAGGCAGTAGGGGAGTCCGCCGCCAGCTTCGATAATATTCAAGGCGGCTTTGGCGACGGGAGCACGAAGTTTCCCAAATCGCCGCAGCTCTCGATGCTGCTGGCCGCATACACCCAGGGGCGGCAGGTCACACCCGCTGGGGCGCAAATGCCCTCTGGGGCACAAGTACCCTCTGGGGCACAAGAGGCGCTGGAGATGGCTGCCGGCACGCTTGAGGCAATGGCGGAAGGCGGCGTGATGGATCAGTTGGGCGCCGGATTTCATCGTTACAGCACCGAACCGAGCTGGTCCATTCCGCATTTCGAGAAGATGCTCTATGACAATGCCCAGTTGCTGGGCGTATACGCTCAAGCTTACGCACTCACCAAAAAGCCGTTGTTCCGGCAGGTGGCCTTACGCACCGCGCGCTATCTGACCAGGGAGATGCAGGCGCCTGGCGGAGGTTTTTATAGTGCGCAGGATGCCGAGGTGGCTGGCGTCGAAGGCGCAAGTTACCTGTGGACCAGGGAGCAGATTGAATCGGTGCTGGGCGCCGCCGATGCCAGGCGTTTTTTCACCCTCTATGCTTTGACGCCGATGCCTGATGCCCCTGTCGGTCA
The DNA here is from genome assembly GCA_964360125.1 of uncultured Sterolibacterium sp. GTDB lineage: Bacteria > Pseudomonadota > Gammaproteobacteria > Burkholderiales > Rhodocyclaceae > JACRAR01. The sequence goes on along the minus strand of CAYHXK010000079.1, from coordinate 6,356 downwards.
TCAACAGCCGGCGGGCGGCGCACTCCGCCTGAAGGGCCATGAAGCCCGGAAGCGTGTCCACAATAACCGGCTGGACCAGGCGATCGATACCTTGATGCCCTTGAGTGACAAGTTGTTGAGGACGCGTCAGGCGCGTCTGCAACCGCAGCGCGACGAGAAAATCGTCATCGCCGATAACGCTTTGGCGATCATGGGATTCGCCCAAGCCGGCAAGGCATTGCAGCAGAACGGATTGACGAAAACCGCCGTTCGAACCGCCGACTGGATGTGGCAACATGCCTTCGACCCCGGTTCCGGCGAACTCAAGCACCAGTTTTACCGGGGCCAAGCCGCGGGTCGCGGATTCCTCGATGATTACGGCTTGCTCGGCCAGGCCTTCATGAGCTTGTACCGCACCAGCGGCGATCGCCGCTGGCAGTCGCGTGCACGGCAGGTGGCGGAGGCGATGCTGCAACGCTTTAGCCGACCGGATGGAAGCTTGTCGTCAAGCTGGGACACGATCGACTTGCTGGTAGCGCCGCCTGTCGAGGGGGACTCGGTGAAGCCATCCGGCCATTCCGCGGCCATCGCTTTGCTGCTGGAGCTGTCGGCATCCATGCATGAGCCGCGCTATGCCGTCGTCGCGCACACAGCCTTGACGCGGTTGCACCCGCAGGTCGATGCCTATCCGTCCAACTGGGGCGGGTTGCTGGCTTCCTTGAGCGAACCAGCCTTGCGCGCGGCCCTTGATGGCGCAGCGCTAAGCGCCAAGCCGGCAATTGCCAACAGCATGCCGAATACCGCGGATCATGTGCATGCCAGGGGACATTGGGTAAGCTCCCAAGCGGGCGCAACTCTTGTCTTGACGATCAAGGTCGATGACGGTTTTCACATCAACGCGAATCCAGCCTCGGACCCCTACCTGATCGCAACGCAGTTGTTGCTGGAGGGCCACCCGGATGTCAATGTGAAATATCCGGCAGCGCAGAGCTTCAAGGCCCGGTTCGCCCCGAATGGCATCGACGTATACCAGGGCCGCATCACGCTGCAAGCCCATCTTCCGTCGGCCCTGGCTACGCCTCCGCCCGCGGCGAGCCTGCGAGTCCAGGCATGCAACGACGAAGTCTGCCTGGCGCCCGCAACGCTTGCGGTGCCGCTCGGCAGCGCCGAGGCGCTGCGCGAATGAGGCGAAATGTTATTCTGTCGAATTGTTGAAAATCTCGTTTTAATTTTGCGGAGTTTACTGTGCCAAGCTTATTGCCAAATGTTGACCCTGAGGGCCTTCTTGAATATTCCGTGGTATATACGGATCGCGCCCTGAACCATATGTCGAAGAGCTTTCAGGGTGTCATGAAAGATATTTCCGGGATACTTAAAAAAGTCTACAAGGCAAACGCGGCAATCGTGGTTCCGGGTAGCGGTACTTTCGGCATGGAGGCGGTAGCACGGCAATTTGCCACCGGCAGGAAATGCCTGGTCATCCGTAACGGATGGTTCAGTTACCGCTGGACCCAGATTTTCGACATGGGCAATATTCCTTCGGCAACCACGGTATTAAAAGCCCGTCCCGCTGAAAATGGTAAACAGGCGGCATTCGTGCCGCCACCCATCGAAGAGGTGGTTGCGGCCATCAAGCAGGAAAAACCGGATCTGGTTTTCGCTCCGCATGTCGAGACTTCTTCCGGAATGATGCTGCCCGATGCCTACCTGCGTGCGGTGGCCGATGCCGTGGATTCCGTCGGCGGCCTGTTTGTGCTGGACTGCATAGCATCCGGCACGATCTGGGTGGATATGGCCGCCTGTGGCGTCGACGTTCTGATCAGCGCTCCACAGAAGGTCTGGAGCAGTTCCCCCTGCTGTGCCCTGGTGATGCTGAGCGCGCGCGCGCGGGAAAGAATCGAAGCCACCAGCAGCACCAGCTATGCCTGCGATCTGCGCAAATGGCTGCAGATCATGGAGGCCTATGAGAACGGCGGCCACGCTTACCATGCGACCATGCCCACCGATGGCTTGACCGGCTTGCGCAATGCGATGAAGGAGACAGAGGGCTACGGCTTGGAGAAAGTCCGGGCGGAGCAACAGGAGCTGGGCGACAAAGTGCGCGAGCTGCTCTCCCTCAATGGCTTCAAGAGCGTGGCGGCAGAAGGGTTCCAGGCGCCAGGCGTGGTGGTCAGCTATACCGAGGATCCGGAGATTCAATCCGGCAAGAAATTCATTGAGGCAGGCTTGCAGACTGCTGCCGGCGTGCCCTTGCAATGCGACGAGCCCGCTGATTTCAAAAGTTTTCGCATAGGACTTTTCGGCTTGGACAAGCTGCACAACATCGATCGTACCGTCCAATCCCTCGATCAGGCGTTAAGTCAGATAAACCCGAGACATCGTTGATAGGTGGAGCGTGACCCAATATATCGGAATCCTGACTGCCGGCGGCGATAGCCCGGGGCTGAATGCCGCCATCCGTGGTGTCGGAAAAGCCGCCTTGAATTACTACGGCATGCAAATTATCGGCTTTCGGGATGGTTTCCGCGGCCTGATGGAAAACCGCAGCATTCCCCTCGACGGCAACGCCTTGTCCGACATTCTCACGCGCGGCGGCACTATCCTCGGCACCAGCCGCGACAAGCCCCATCGCATGCCGGTCGGCGGCAAACTGCAGGACATGACGGATGTCATCGTCGGCAACTATCAGGACAATCACCTCGATTGCCTGGTCTGCCTGGGCGGGGGCGGCACGCAGAAGAATGCCCTGCGCCTCAAGCAAAAGGGGCTCAATATCATCACCCTGCCCAAGACCATCGACAATGACGTCGCCATGACCGATGCCACCTTCGGTTTCGATACGGCGCTCTCGATTGCCACCGATGCCATCGACCGACTGCATAGCACCGCCCACAGCCACCACCGCATCATCGTTGTCGAGATCATGGGCCACCGCGCCGGATGGCTGGCGCTGGGGGCAGGGATCGCCGGCGGCGCCGATGCGATCCTGATACCCGAGATTCCCTACGATGTCGAATGCGTGGCGGAAGCCATCCGCGAACGCAGCCGGCGCGGCAAGTCATTCAGCATCGTCGCGGTGGCCGAAGGGGCCGGCACCAAAGAGGAACACGCGGCGCGCACGCAGGTCGAGCGCAGCGACGACGGCGAAGGCGGCAAATCGAAAAGCGGCAGGAAGTCGAAGACCCCGATCAGCGTCGATACGCAGTACGCCGACCACACCATCAAGCTGGCGCATCGGCTGGAACAACTGACTGGTCTCGAATCGCGCGTCACTATCCTGGGCCACTTGCAGCGCGGCGGCATCCCCTCGGCGGCGGACCGCCTGCTGGCTACGCGCCTGGGAACCGCCGCCGCCGAATTGATTTCCAGGAAACACTACGGCGTCATGGTGGCGGCCAAGGGAGAGAAAACCCGGCCGGTGAAACTGGAAGACGTCGCCGGCAAGATCAAGGTCGTGCCGCAGGACCACCCCTGGATTTTGACCGCGCGCCGCGTCGGGACCTGCATGGGAGACCCCGCGGGTTAAGCCGTCAGGCGGTACCGCAGGGGAAGGTGCAACGGTCGGCAAGGAGCCTCTGACACCTCAGGCTGATGCGCCCAAAGGTCGGTCATGAATTGCGCCGCGCTTACTGCGGAGGTTGCGCGTCGGGAGCTGCCTCCGCAGCAGGCTCTGCTTCAGCAGCTGGCTCTGCTTCAGCAACTGGCGCCGCCGGAACTGGCTCCGCTTCAGCTGGCGCCGCTGCTGCAGCCTGAGCCACACTGTTTGGCGTCATATCCTGATCCTCAACAAGATTCGCAGCTGCAGCCGGCTTCATGCTGGGAGCCTTACCCAAACCCTTGGGAAGATGTTTCTGCAGAAGATCCTTGCTGTCTCCGGCGAACTTGGTAAATAGAATGCCGAGCCGGAAGCCCCCCTGTTTACTCGAGAGTACGCTATTCATGATTTTACCCTGCACCTCGACCATCAACTGCGGGTGAACATGGTCGCCGGGATGAACCAATAAATAGACAGTCACAGGTATAAAAAGGGGGAGGTTGAGATCGCATACCACTGAAACCCCGGTCAAACTGACATCGTGGGTTTTGCCATGTGCCGTCCTGCGCCTGCCGTTTTCCTCGGTGACGACCAAGCCACGCCAATGTATGGAACCCCGCGGACTTTTTCTGTGCTCTTCCATGGTTCAGGAGATCAGTAAGGTGGGAGTAGTTGCGATAAAGTGCGATTATAGCCGAGGGTTTGGGATATCCCGCAACTGAGCTTGCCGGTACGGCGCATCGCCCCTACTCTTGATACAAGGCATCCGTCTGCGCTATACCAATACGGAGCTTCGGATACCACAAATCCAGCAAGCTGCGATGAGTATGAAATTTGGGCTTAACGGTATGGCTTCTGAACGCGGGGTCAAGGCTTATCGATGAACTCCATAGCGCTCAAGTAGGTTCGAACCATGCCAGCTTCTCGCGTAGCCGCACTACTTCTCCGACAACGATCAGCGCCGGCGGCACGATACCGGCGGCGGCGACCGCGGCGGGCAGCGTGGCCAGCGTGCGAGAAACCACGCGCTGCCGCGGCAAGGTGGCGTTTTGCACTACGGCGGCCGGAGTGCTGGCGGCCAGTCCGTGCGCCACAAGCTGGCGGCAGATCTCCGGCAGCGCGCCGACGCCCATGTAGATAACGATGGTTTGGCGTGGGCGGGATAGCGCCGGCCAGTCGAGATCGACACTGCCGTCCTGGAGATGGCCGGTGACGAAGGTGCAGGACTGCGCATAGGCGCGATGAGTCAGTGGTATGCCGGCATAGGCGGCCATGCCACTGGCGGCGGTGACGCCGGGAACCACTTCGAAGGGCACGCCATGTTGCCTGAGTTCCTCGATTTCTTCGCCGCCGCGGCCGAAAATAAAGGGATCGCCGCCTTTCAGCCGCACCACGTTTTTCCCGGTTCGCGCCAGGCGCACCAGCAGGGCATTGATTTCCTCCTGCGGCAGGGTGTGGTTGCCGGCTTGCTTGCCGACGTAGATGCGTTCCGTTCTGGCCGGCACCAGCGCCAGAACGTCCTGGCCGATCAGATTGTCATAGACGAGGATGTCGGCGCCGGCGATCAGCTGCGCGGCGCGCAGCGTCAGCAATTCCGGGTTGCCCGGCCCGCCGCCGACCAGATAGACGGTGCCTGTGATGGGTGGATTCATGAGGATTTGTCGCATTCTCGCCGTGATTGAACACGGCAAGCATAGAGTCCAAGTCCGGACGGATTGTACGGATTGTGCGGATTATTCGGATTGTTTGCGGTTTGTGCAAGGCACACCATGCACCCAATACAAACAATGACTACTATTGAAATACTTGACCTTCATCAAGGATAGGAATTGGTGACGGTGAAATACTGCTGACGGAAATCGGTGTAGGCATGCCGCGAAACGCTTTTAGCATATCAATTGAAGGGAAGGGGAAAATAAAATGACCAAATCGCAATGGATCGCCCGTGCCATCGTCGCGGCCGCGCTGCCGCTGGCCATGGCCAATGCGTTCGCCCAGGAGAAGGGAAAGCATCCCGCCTCCGGCGCGGAAATACAGTATCAGGCCGGCAGTTCGCCGCTTGCCGGCATCGACATGTATCAGGACATCAATCCCAAGGCCCCGCCGATGAGCAAGCCAGAGTTCGACGCGGCGCGCGAGATTTATTTCCAGCGCTGCGCCGGTTGCCACGGCGTGCTGCGCAAGGGCGCCACCGGCAAGGCGCTGACGCCGGACAAGACCATCCCCAACGGCACCGAATATCTGAAAGTCTTCATCAAGTACGGTTCCCCCGCCGGCATGCCGAACTGGGGCACCTCGGGCGAGTTGACCGATGCCCAGGTTGACCTGATGGCGCGTTATGTCCAGCAGACCCCGCCGCAGCCGCCGGAGTTCAGCCTGAAGGACATGGAAGCGTCCTGGAAGGAAATCATTCCGGTCGCCAAGCGTCCGACCAAGAAGATGAACAAATTCAACATCGCCAATATCTTCTCCGTCACCCTGCGCGACTCGGGCGAGGTGGCGCTGATCGACGGCGACACCAAGAAGATCATCAACATCGTCAAGACCGGCTACGCGGTGCATATCTCGCGGCTGTCGTACTCCGGGCGTTACTTGTACGTCATCGGGCGCGACGCCAAGGTCAACCTCATCGACCTGTGGATGAAGAAGCCGGACAACGTCGCCGAGATCAAGATCGGCCTCGAGGCGCGTTCGGTGGATACCTCCAAGTACAAGGGCTACGAGGACAAGTACGCCATCGCCGGGGCGTACTGGCCGCCGCAGTTCACGATCATGAACGGCGACACGCTCGAGCCGCTCAAGATCGTCGCCACCCGCGGCATGACGGTGGACACGCAGGAAT
>CAYHXK010000078.1:0-9752 GCA_964360125.1 uncultured Sterolibacterium sp. | reverse complement strand
CCTGGCGAATGCGCAGGGCTGGCTGGCGCTATTCCGCCTCAAGGATAGCCTGCGTCCGCAGGCGGCGGCACTGATTGCAACCCTGCAAGCCATGGGCGTGCAACTTACCATACTCAGTGGCGATACGCCGCAAGCGGTTGCCGAAGTGGCGTCGCAACTTGGCGTGACAGATGTCCATGGCGCTCAGTCGCCGGAAGAAAAAAGTGCATTCATTGCCGACTTGCAAGCGCGCGGTGCGCTCGTGGCGATGGTTGGCGACGGCGTCAATGATGCGCCGGTACTGGCGCAGGCGCAGGTTTCCGTCGCCGTGGGCAGTGCCACCGACCTCGCCTGCAAGCAGGCCGATATCATAATGTTGTCCGAAGACCTGGGGCATCTCGCGCTGGGCGTGAAGCTGGCGCGGCGGACCTTGCGCATCGTGCGGCAGAACCTGGCCTGGGCATTCGCCTATAATCTGCTGGCAATCCCGCTGGCAATGGTGGGCGTCATCTCGCCGTGGATGGCCGGCATCGGCATGTCGGCGAGTTCCTTGCTGGTGGTGCTGAATGCCCTGCGCCTGCAAGGGCGGATTGATCCCGAGGTTCCAACCGAAGCATTGCCGGCGAAGGCTGCCTGATGGAAATTCTCTACCTGCTGATTCCGCTTTCGGTGGCGCTGGTGTTCCTGATCGCGGTGGTGTTCTGGTGGTCGCTGAAAAGCGGCCAGTTCGAGGACATGGAAGGCCCAGCTTATCGCATACTGATGGATGATGATCGGCCACGGCAGATCGAGAGGGATAAGGATGCCGCGTTGCCGCCTCAATCCAAATGAGAGTCGTTGCACCTGAGAGTAATAAAATGCAGCAGTTATCAACCCTTCCTGGAACCTTGTGTTCCCATGACGAATAGCACAGTGTCAATTACGGCATAATTGTCCCGATGATCCTATCCCGCACCAGCCAATACGCCATTCAAGCGCTGATCTATATCGCGACCCAGCCGCGCGGGGTTCCCGTTCTCAACCGCACGGTTGCACAGCACCTCAGTGTGCCGCCGGCTTATCTGGCAAAGATCATGCAGAATCTTTGTCGGGGAGCCTTGCTCTATTCGTTCCGTGGCAGACAGGGAGGATTTTGCTTGCGGGAAGGCTGTGAAAAAACCGATCTGATGCAGATTCTAACCCTCGTCGAAGGGCCGTGCTTGACCGAGAACTGCGTCATGGGACTTAAAATATGCAGCGACGAAACAGCCTGTCCGATGCATGCAAAATGGAAACCGATCAAGATCAAGATTGTTGAACTATTACACAAGCAAACGCTGGAAAAGCTCGCGACGGCGGTGAAAAGCGGAAAGTACAGGTTAACTGAATTGCCCCACGCAGCCCTTTCGATGCCGTCTACTCGTGGCACCCGCAACGTCGAAATGGCACAACTGCCAATAAGCACCTGACCGCAGCCAAAAATGACCAAGAAATCACGCATCAATACCGAAATCCGTAGAGATTTATTTCGTTCCTCCGCAACGGTTTCAGTCGTAGGATGGATGGAGTGTGACGATGTCTGATTCAAAAGTTTCTTCCCTCCGCCCTTTGCCAAAACAGATTTGCGAGCCGGTCACTTGCAATAACTGCGGAATATATCAACTCTGCCTGCCGCTAGGCCTCGATCAAGCCGATATGTCGCTGCTCGATAGCGTCATAAAACGGAAAGAAGTCTATAAACGCGGTCAAGTGCTGTTCCGGCCTGGAGATCGACTCGATTACGTGTATGCGATTCGGAGTGGCTCAGTTAAGACCTATGTCTGCACCGGCGATGGCCGGGTTCAGATTACCGGCTTTCATATCGCTGGCGAGTTGCTGGGATTGAGCGCGCTTGCCTTCCGTCAATACAGTAGTGAGGCAAGCGCACTGGAAACCATATCCGTTTGTAAAGTCGAGATCAGCCGCCTTGATGAAATGGCAAAGAAAATCCCCTCGATCCAGTACCAGATGCTGAGGATTATGAGCGGCCAGATACGGCAAGACGAGGAGTTGATGCTACTGCTTGGAAAACGCAGCGCTGAAGAACGGCTTGCCGAGTATCTGATCGGCCTTTCCAGACGCTTTGCCAGCCGGAATTATTCGGGTACTCAATTCCGCTTGAGCATGTCTCGCCTGGATATCGGCAACTACCTCGGTCTTGCGGAGGAAACCGTGATCCGTACCCTTAGGCGCTTTCAGGAAAGTGGACTCATCACCGCCGATCGCCGCTACGTTCGTTTGAACGATATCAAGCGGCTCGGCGCTGTAGCGCACATCGACGTCGCCGCATAGCGCCGGAAATTCTACTGTCGGCTTTTTTATGTAATAGGCATAGCAGGACCACGAAGCTTGATTCGCGTCATCCGTGACACAAAAGTTGACATTCGTCAGTGTTTCGTTTGGCGCCACTTGATATTCTGTATCAGGATATCAATATCTTTATATCGTCAATCTTAGAATTATTCTCGGAAAACGTTGTGCGCATCCAAGACTGCCCGGGTACGAGAATTCTGACCCGGATGGGGGTTGGGTATTGTGCTCTTCTTGGGTTTCGCCTGGAAGACGCTATAACAAAAAGAGGGTGGGCAATCATGAGGGGATTTTTTGCTTCTGCATTTCTGCTCGCGTCGCTCAGTGTGTCGCAGCTCGTTTCCGCAGCGGGCAATTCGGAGTTGGGACAACAGAAAGCGGCGGCCTGCATAGGCTGTCACGGGCCTGACGGCAACAGCCCCACGCTGCCGTCGTCGGCCGAACAGTGGCCGAAGCTGGCCGGACAGATGCCGGAGTACATAGCCAAGCAGATAACCGATTTCAAGGCGGGCAAACGCAAGAACGGGCAGATGTCGCCCCAGGCCCAGAACGTCGTCGAAATGGACATCGCTGACATTGCCGCCTTCTTCGCGAAACAGCAGGTGAAGGCGGGCGAAGCGGCTGATAAGAGCTTGCTGGCTCAAGGCGAGAAACTGTTCCTCAAGGGCAAGGGGCGACCGGACGCGGTAGCAGCCTGCGTCGGTTGCCACGGCATCAACGGCGTCGGTCAGCGCACTTGGGCCAACAGCTACAAGAGTACGCCGACGGTGCTCACGCCAGCGATCGGCGGCCAACATTCCAGATACACTGTCAAGCAACTCCAGACATTCCGGGACGGCAGCCGAGCCAACGACGTTGGTTCGGTCATGCACAACATCGCCATGCGTCTTGACGACAAGGACATCGCGGCGGTTGCGGAATACGTATCTACCCTGGCTCGCTGAGATGCAGATCTTCCACGTAACTTCGCATCCGGCAGAGCGGCTGGCGGCTTTTTTCGAACTGTGCAAGCCGCGGGTGAATAGCCTGATCGTGTTTACCGCCATGATCGGCATGTGGCTTGCGGTGCCCGACATGGCGCAGCCTGGGCGCTTCTTCTTTGCTTCGCTCGGCATCGCACTTGTGGCCGGTGCTGCGGCGGCAATCAACTGTATAGTCGAGCGCACCAGCGACGCGCTGATGGCGCGGACGCGGGCTAGGGCAACAGCACGCGGTTCCATCTCCGCTATAGAGACGCTGACCTTCGCAACGCTGATAGGCGGCATCGGCCTCTGGCTGCTGCACACACGGGTTAACGATCTCACCATGTGGCTGACGCTGGCGACCTTCTTCGGTTACGCGGTCATCTACACGGTGGTGCTGAAACCGATGACGCCGATGAACATCGTCATCGGTGGCGCCTCAGGCGCCATGCCGCCCGTACTCGGCTGGGCGGCAATGACCGGCACCGTCGGCGCCGAGGCATTCGCCCTGTTCCTGATCGTCTTCCTGTGGACGCCACCGCACTTCTGGTCGCTTGCCTGTTATCGGCGCGAGGAGTTTGCCCGGGCCTCTCTGCCGATGCTGCCTGTGACTCACGGGCTGGAATTCACCTGCCGCCATATTCTTCTCTATACCGTGTTGTTGACCGTGGCCACACTGTTCCCCGTGTGGATCGGCTTGAGCGGATGGTGGTATCTGGGGGTGGCGCTTGTCCTGGATGCCGGGTTCCTGGGCTACGCGATTCGGCTGTATCGTCGCTATGACGATGTCTTGTCGCGAAAAACCTTCAGTTATTCCATTGTCTATCTGTCGCTGTTGTTTACAGCGCTGATCATTGACCGCTTACTGCGTTAATTCCGGCATATCTTCTAATGATTTCACCAGCGCGCGCCAACTGTTTTTGTTGGCATGTTGATATCGTAACAGTAGTCTTTTCTCGTAAGAATAGTTGATAAATTAATCTTTTTTGCCCAACAGAGTTGCAACATCCTGGACGCAACAAAGTAAGGCCAAAGGAGGAAAACAATGAGTAATCACGATGTTGTCCATGGCGGTGAAGTCCACGCGCACTGGGACACCAGCATCTGGCCGGTAGTCATCAGCTTCGGCATTCTGGCGCTGACGCTCTCATTCATGTTTCAGTTCGTCTATCACCTGCCCTTTGCCGCCATTCTTGCGCTTGGCTTGGGTTTGCCGCTGATTCTCGGCGGTATCGCCGGCTGGACCGGCGAGGCCATGGGAACCGGCGAAGGACTCTCGTTCGCCTCCATGAGCTGGTTTGTCCTCGCCGAGGCGATGATCTTCCTCTCCTGCTTTGTCGCTTACTGGTTCGGTCGGCTGGAATCTCCCGTCTGGCCGCTTCCGGGCAGTGTCGAACTGCCGAAACTGCTCCCGGTGGTGATGACGGGGGCGCTGGTCACGTCGTCCGTGACAATGCATCGCGTCGAGCACTATGTCCTCGCTGGGAATCGCTCCGGCGTCGTCAAGTGGCTGTTGATCACGATTGCCCTGGGTCTGGCCTTCCTCGGCATGTCGGGCTATGAGTGGAATCACCTGATTCAGCAGGATTTCACGATCAAGACCAACCTGTTCGGCACGGTCTTCTACTCCATTACCGGCCTGCACGGTTCCCACGTACTGGTCGGTCTCGGGATTTTCATCGCTGGCCTTTACCCGGCCATGAAGGGCAACCTGTCGCCTGGCTACTGGCGCACTGCCGGCCTTTACTGGCACTTCGTGGACATCATTTGGTTCTTCGTCGTCTCGCAAGTCTACTTCTGGTGACGGCGGCCATGGCGGCTCACGCGGTGAGTGAGCCGCCGAGTTCCGTCACGGTGGACGCGGCTGTCATGCAGATCGATGAACCTCGCTATCTGGGCGCCCGGCTGCGCGCCGAAACGGTGCTGACGGACAGCGAGGGGCGGGACTTCGCTCTCGGCGACATGCTGGGCAAGCCGGTGATCCTGCTCCTGTCGTATTACGGCTGCGATGGTACCTGTCCAACCATGAACATGGAACTGACCAGGATGCTCGCCAAGGTGGAACGCTTTCGGCTCGGCGAAGACTATCGGGTACTGACCGTGTCTTTCGATGCCCGCGATTCGGACCAGACGGCCGCGAGCTTCCTGTCCAAGACCGGCGCGGTGCCCGAATCGATGCGCGGCGGCTGGCGTCACGCCGTGGTCAAGAACAGGGATGTCGCCGGGTTTGCCGACGACATCGGCTTCAGGTTTTTTTGGTCGGATGCGGCAAAAGCCTTTCTGCATCCGAATGTATTGGTCTTCCTGACGCCGCAAGGACGGGTGGCGCGCTACATCTACGGCACCCGCATGGACGCAAGGACCGTGGAACTGGCACTGACGGACGCCGACTGGGAACGGATTTCAAACTCGACGGCGGTGTTCGACATCCTGGCGGGCACCTGCTTCAGCTACAACTACGCCGAAGGCAGGTACCAGCCGAACTATGCGCAGTTGATCGGGATCGGGTCATTCCTGCTCGGCGTGATCCTGATGGGGTGCGGCGCATGGGCCTATGGTAGAGGGAGGAGAAGATGGACGCATGTTTAACGAAAGGGGGACGCATGTTTAAGCACAGCAGATTCTGGGCGGGTTTGGCTGCCCTCGCCGCAGCCGGACCGGCCTTGGCCGAAAAGTACATTCCGTCCACGGAGCGGATTGTCGACCCTGCCGCGGGTTGGGATCATCTTTGGTTGACGGTGCTCACCGACATCACGCTGATGGGTATTCTTTTTGCCGTGGTACTCGCCTACCTGATCTGGAAATATCGGCGCCGTCCGGGTGTCGAGGGAGGGGGCACGCCGCTGCTTACCACCGGCGCCGCCATCGCCTGGTCGGTCATTCCCGCCTTCATCTTCCTGGCCGACGACTTCTACATCGCCGCCAAAGGCTGGCAGTTGTGGAATGTTCAGCGCACCGTCCCCAGCGACCGGCTCGAGGTCAAGCTCGAATCCGGCATGTACAGTTGGGATTACACCTACCCGAACGGCGTGCGCACCCAGAACGAGCTGAAAGTCCCGGCCGGCAAACCGGTGCTGTTGCGCATGACCAGCCGCGACACGATACACAGTCACTACCTGCCGGACTTCAAGGTCAAGGAAGACTCGATGCCGGGGCGGATCACTTACCTGTGGTTCTATCCGCAGAAGCCGGGCAAACACCTGGTCACCTGCACCGAGTACTGCGGCGTCAATCACTCCTACATGTCCGGCCAGGTCGTGGTGCTGCCGCCGGCGGAATACAACGCGTGGTACGAGCAAGAGGGCAATAAACTGAAGCAGGCGGCCGCGTCAGCCGCTCCGTCAGCGGAGCAAGCGGTTCCGGTCGTCCAAGACAAGAAGCCAGTGTAAGGAGGAGGAAACATGAATCTCAAAGAATGGATTTTCACTACTGATCACAAGCGCGTTGGCGTGCTCTATCTGATCGGCTCGGTCGCCGCCTTTGTTGTCGCCGGTATCATGGCGCTGCTGATGCGGGCCGAGTTGACCGCGATGGGTCCCACCCTCACCGCCAACCCGACCACTTATAACGTCTGGCTCTATGCCCACGGCGCCATCATGATTCTGGGCTTCCAGATCCCCGCGCTGACGGGCTTCGCCGCCAATTATGCCATCCCGCTGATGATCGGGGCCAAGGATGTGGCCTTCCCGCGCCTCAACGCCTTTTCGGTCTGGCTGTTCTACATGGGTGTGATTCTGGCGCTCGCGACCTTCGTCATTCCGGACCCCCCCGATGTGATGTGGACCGGCTATCCGCCCTACTCGACCATAACCACCGGCAACACGGCGCTCTACACTTTCACCGTACTGCTGATCGGCTTCGCGTCGATCCTCGCCGGGATAAACTTCCTGACCACAATTATCTATATGCGTGCCAAGGGCATGACCTGGAACAAGCTCAATTTCTTCGTCTGGAGCATCATCGGCGCCTTCGTCCTGCAGTTGATCTTCGTTCCGGTTCTCGGTACCGCCGTGATGCTGCTCAGCTTCGACAAGTACCTGGGAACGCACTTCTTCGACCCGACCATGGGCGGCGACGTGCTGACCTACCAGAACCTGTTCTGGTTCTATTCGCACCCGGCGGTCTATGTGATCTTCCTGCCGTTCATCGGCATTCTCATGGATATCATCGCCACTTTCGCCAAGAACCCCATCTTCAACTACAAGGTTGCGGTGTATGGCGGCATCTGGGGCATCGTCCTCATTTCCGGCGAAGTCTGGATCCACCACCTCTATGTCACGGGCATGCCCGACTGGCTGCGTATCGGCCAGATGGTGACGACGCTGATGATTTCGGTGCCGGTCGGCCTTATCACCATCAGCCTGGTGGGAACCCTCTACAAGGGCTCGATCACCTTCGAAACGCCGATGCTCTATGCGCTGGGAACCTTGTTCCTGTTTCTGATCGGCGGCCTGACCGGCATTCCCCTGGCGGTCACGTCCCTGACGGTGAATCTGTCCGAAACCTATTACGTCGTCGGCCACTTTCATTACGTGATGGCGGTGTCCGGCACTCTGTCGATCTTCGCCGGGGTCTATTACTGGTTCCCGAAGATGACCGGCCGGATGTACAACGAGCGCTGGGGGCATATCGGTTTCTGGTTCACCTTCGTCGGCGCCAATGTCACCTTCTGGACCATGATGGACATCGGCGCCCGGATCGGTCTGCCGCGCCGTTATTACGACTGGGCCCAGTTCCCGGAGGCGGCCAACGCGCAAATAATAATGACCGTCGGCGCCGTCATCATCGCCATCGGCTTTACCATCACGCTGCTCAACTGGATTATCGGCGCCGCCAAGGGGCCGAAGGCCGGCGACAATCCGTGGGGATCGAAGTCGCTCGAATGGACGACCGTTTCGCCGCCGCCGCACGACAACTGGCCGACACCGCCGGTACTGGCCGGCGACTGGAGTCCCTATGCCTACAAAGCAAGCGTTGACACCGCAAGACACATATCGGCATGAGTCGAATAGGGCGCCTGCCGGCGCCCTATTCACATCGACTGCGCAAATGGACAACTCAGAAACCAGCATTGATCGACGGCCCGTCTATTGGGCGCTCGCGACCAGTGGCGTCTTGTTCGCCATCTGGTTCGGTTTCCACTTCGTTGGTGAGCAACGCTACTACAACACCGCCTGGTGGCAATCCTGGCGACCGACAATGGCCAAGTCGGAACCGCAGACCGCACAGCCGGCCGAAGTTCGCGACCAATGGCGCAACGCGCTGACCGTCGTGCAGACCGAGAAGGGAATCTACTTCCTCAGCGGAACGAAGTATGTGCCGTCAGCCGGAACGCCAGTGGTCGTCCAGGCCAACGATCATTGGGAACTGTACCTGTGCTCCGCCGATGGCCGGCGCTGCATGACCATACACTCGTTCTGCGCCGGAGCGGTCTGGCCCAATGTCAAACGCGACGCCAACGGGCATGCCGAAGGCTGCTATGCGCCCTACCTCGGCGAGCGCTCGGCCGAGGATATCCAGAAACCGCCGCCCCCGCCGGGGCCGCCCAGAGGCGGACCCGGCAAGCGATTCAGGCAAATACCGCCGCCAGTCGGCGTGTCGCATCCGCGCGAATGGGCGGTGCTGATGGGACTGCCGGTGCCGGACGAACAGGCATCGCCGGGAAAGCCATGAGCAAGGTCTGGTGGCGTTGGCTGCTGTTCGTCGGACTGTCGCTCGCGTTTCTGGGCGCCGCTTTGGTGCTGCGCACGGTGCGTAATGGGCCGGAGCCCGCCCTGCCGCCGATGGTGAAGGTGATTTCGGCGACACTGGTTAACGACACGCAGCGGCTGCCCGGCTTCTCGCTTGTCCGTGCGGGTCCGCTGCTCACCAATGCCGACCTGCAAGGCCATTGGACGCTGATGTTCTTCGGTTACACTTATTGTCCAGACTTCTGTCCGACCAGTCTCGCGGCCGTGAAAGAGATGAGAAATCGCTTGCAGGCAGCAGGCGTCGTTTCGCCCGAGGTCGTTTTCGTCTCGGTAGACCCGGCCCGCGATACGCCCGAGCACCTGGCCTTGTTCGCCCAGCTCTTCGACCCGGCTTTCATCGGTGCGACTGGGGACGACGCGGCCCTCGCACCGCTGGTCAAAAACCTCGGCGTGCATTACCAGCGGCAGGACACACAAGACAAGAAACACTACACCGTCGACCACAGCGCAGCGATCTACCTGATCGATCCGCACGGCCGGCTGAAGGCGGTCTTCTCGTGGCCGCACGATCCGGCAGCGATGGCAGCGGACTACTCGAAGATCATTTCGGCGGGCGGTTGATCATCGCCCGCACGCATACCAGCACGAACATCACGCCGCCGATGACGACGATCAGACCACCGAGTCCCGTGAGTCCCCTGTCCAGCTTCCGCGGTAGCGAGACCAGCCGACAATCGCGGCCCCTGGCCGATCTCTTCGGCCAGCCAGATTTAACCCCAAATTCGTGTTAAAA
>CAYHXK010000077.1:0-9875 GCA_964360125.1 uncultured Sterolibacterium sp. | reverse complement strand
CTCGAAAACCAGATCCTCGGGGTTGATCACGTCCACAAACTCAAGCTTGTAGGCCATCCCCGAGCAACCCGAGGTACGCACGCCGAAGCGCAGGCCGACGCCCTTGCCACGCTTGGCAAGAAAGCTGGCCACATGCTGCGCGGCCTTTTCAGTCAGGGTAATCGATGCCACGCTCATGCTCCGTGCTTATGCTTGTAATCGGCCACCGCCGCCTTGATGGCGTCCTCGGCCAGGATGGAGCAGTGGATTTTCACCGGCGGCAACGCCAGTTCCTCGGCGATATGGGTGTTCTTGATGTCGAGCGCCTGATCCAGCGTCTTGCCTTTGACCCATTCGGTCACCAGCGACGATGAAGCAATCGCCGAGCCGCAGCCGTAGGTCTTGAACTTGGCGTCCTCGATGACGCCGTCCTTGCCGACCTTGATCTGCAGCTTCATCACATCGCCGCAGGCCGGCGCGCCGACCATGCCGGTGCCGACATCGTCATCGTCCTTGCCGAAGGCGCCGACGTTGCGGGGGTTTTCGTAGTGATCCAGTACTTTTTCGCTATATGCCATGTTTATCTCCTAAGTCCTTATCAGTACCCTGAATTCAAAATCGGGTACTAGTGTGCCGCCCACTGAACCGAGTTCAGATCGACGCCGTCCTGGAACATCTCCCACAGCGGCGAAAGCTCGCGCAATTTGGCGATTTTCGCATGCAGCAGCTTGATGGTGAAATCAATTTCCTCTTCCGTGGTGAACCGGCCGAGGGTGAAACGGATCGAACTGTGCGCCAGCTCGTCGGAGCGGCCCAGCGCGCGCAGCACGTAGGACGGCTCCAAGCTGGCGGAAGTGCAGGCCGAACCGGAGGATACGGCGATATCCTTGATCGCCATGATCAGCGACTCGCCCTCGACAAAATTGAAGCTGATGTTGAGGTTGTGCGGCACGCGCCGCTCGATGTCGCCATTCACATAGGTCTCGTCGATATCCTTGAGTCCCTTCAGCAGCCGGTCGCGCAGCTTGCCGATACGCACATTTTCGCCCGCCATTTCCTCGCGGGCCAGGCGGAAGGCCTCGCCCATGCCGACGATCTGGTGCGTCGCCAGGGTCCCCGAACGCAGTCCGCGCTCGTGGCCGCCGCCGTGCATCTGCGCTTCCAGGCGGATGCGCGGCTTGCGCCGCACATACAAGGCGCCGATGCCTTTCGGACCATAGGTCTTGTGGGCGCAAAAGGACATCAGATCGACTTTGAGCGTGGTCAGGTCGATGGGCATCTTGCCGGTCGCTTGGGCCGCGTCGACGTGGAAAATGACGCCTTTTTCGCGGCAGATTTCGCCGAGTTCGGCGATCGGCTGGATCACGCCGATTTCGTTATTGACGGCCATTACCGAAGCGAAAATGGTGTCCGGGCGCAATGCCGCCTGGAACTGTTCGAGCGTGATCAGGCCGTTTTCCTGGGGATCGAGGTAGGTGACCTCAAAGCCCTGGCGCTCCAGTTCGCGCAGCGGATCGATCACCGCCTTGTGTTCGGTGGATACGGTAATCAGGTGCTTGCCCTTGCCGGCATAGAAATGCGCCGCGCCCTTGATGGCGAGGTTGTCCGACTCGGTTGCGCCGGAGGTCCAGATGATTTCTTTCGGGTCGGCATTCACCAGCGCGGCGACATCGCCACGCGCCTGCTCGACCGCGGCTTCGGCTTCCCAGCCGTAGGCGTGCGAACGACTGGCCGGGTTGCCGAATTTTTCGGTGAGCCAGGGAATCATTGCCGCCGCGACGCGCGGATCGACCGGCGTCGTCGCCGAGTAGTCCAGATAGATGGGAAATTTAAGCATTATTCTTACTCCAAAATAAATCTAATCGTTAGCCGGTCAGCGCTGTCATGCGCCGCAGCTTGAATAGGGTGTCGCCGAGAACGGCGATGAAGTCGGCAATTTGCGCAGCACTGCTGCCGCTGCCAAGACTGATGCGCACGGCGCCGCGGGCGAATTGCGGGTCTACGCCCATCGCCTGCAACACATGCGACGGCTCCGGATTGGCGCTGGAACAGGCGGCGCCGCTGGCCACCGCATAACCGACGCTATCCAGCTGGCCCACCAGAGTCTCGCCATCGATCTCGGGCAGCGCAAAATACACCGTGTTGGGCAAGCGTTCGGAGTCTCTGCCGAAAATGGTCGCGCCAAGATGCTGCAGGCCTTGTTCAAGTTCCGTCCGCATTGCAGCGAGCCGCAGGGTATCTTGTTTCAGGCGCGAGGCGACCAACTCGCAGGCTCGGCCAAAACCGACAATGGCGGGAACATTTTCGGTACCCGATCGCAGACCGTGTTCATGACCGCCCCCTGAAATGAGGGGACGCAATTCGACGCGCTTGTCCATCACCAGTGCGCCGGCGCCTTTCGGCCCGTAAATTTTATGCGCCGACAGCGTCATTGCATGTACGCCCGCGGCGTTGAGTTCGCGAAAGTTCAAATCCAGCTTGCCCAGTGCCTGCACCGCATCGGTGTGAAACCAGGTTCCGATGGCGCGCGCCCGATGGGCCAGCGCATGCACATCCTGAATCGTGCCGGTTTCGTTGTTGGCCAGCATCACCGAGAGCAGGCGTGGTTTCTGCGCCAGGGCAACGGCAAAATTCTCTCCATCCACGCGCCCCTGGCTATCGACTTGGATCTCGTGCAGTTTCCAACCCTGCCGCTGCAATTCCCTCGCGGGTTCGCGTACGCACGGATGCTCGATCGCGGAAATCGCCAAGGAAGGCGCAGACTTGCCCGGCTTGATGCAAGCTGCCGCGCCTTTGAGAAACAGATTGTTGGCTTCGCTGCCGCCGCTGGTGAATATCACTTCGGTCGGATGCGCGCCCACCGCGGCGGCCACTTGCTGGCGCGCCTCATCGATGGCCTGGCGCGCCAAACGGCCGTAATTGTGACGGCTGGAGGCATTGCCGAAATGCTCGCGCAAGAACGGCAGCATGGCCTCCAGCACGCGCGCATCGAGCGGCGTGGTGGCGTTATAGTCGAGATAGACGGGAGCGAACATGGTCAGGTGAAGCTTTGCCTATACCGCAGCCAAAGCGATGGTGCGGCGCGGACGACGCGATTGATTGCGCAGTTCGAGCTCCTCCCGCAGTGCGGAGGCGCCGATCTTGTGGCGCTGTTGTTCTACCAGTTCGGTCAGGGTGACCGAGCTTAGATATTCAAGCATGCGGAGGTTGAGATTGGTCCATAGTTGGTGCGTCATGCACGGCTCTTCTTCACCCTGACAGTTGGCCTTGCCGCCGCACATGGTAGCGTCAAGCGGCTCATCGACGGCATGAATGATATCGGCCACGGTGACTTCGGAGAGTGCTTTGGACAGGCAATAACCCCCACCCGGTCCCCGTACGCTGGAAACTAATTGATGGCGACGCAATTTGCCGAACAACTGCTCCAGATAGGACAGCGAAATTTTTTGGCGCTCGCTGATACCCGCCAAAGCCACCGGCCCGGTATCCTGCCGCAGCGCCAGATCGATCATAGCTGTCACTGCAAAACGACCTTTGGTTGTCAGTTTCATGATTCGCCTCGTTTCTTGCGGGATAGCGTCGAATCCAATATTCGACTCTCAGAGTTGAATATACAATTCCCGACGAAATTAGTCAACTATCTTGCCCAAGTAGTTAGGATCGAACTTGTCCGCGGTAGCCGCCCCGTCGTCGCTCTCATCCGGCGAAATACCGGCCCGTTCCAGGCGTTGCAACAAATGCTCGATGCGCCGGTCGGTATCGACCGCGTGATCCAGCAGGCCGTGGATGGCCTTGGCCAGGGGATCATCCTCGTTACGCGTCACCGCATAGGCGGAGAAACCCATTTTTTCGGCTTTTGCCTCGCGCGCCTGGTCGCGCTCGGTTTCGACGATGCGCGCCGGAATCCCGACCGCCGTGGCGCCCGGCGGCACGTCGCGCACCACCACGGCATTGGAGCCGACCCTGGCGCCCTTGCCGACGGTCAGCGGACCCAACACCTTGGCGCCGGCGCCGATCACTACGCCTTGCTCCAGGGTAGGATGGCGTTTGCCCTTGCTCCATGATGTGCCGCCCAGGGTCACGCCATGATACAAAGTGCAATCGTCGTGAATCTCAGCCGTTTCGCCGATCACCACACCCATGCCATGGTCAATGAAAAAGCGCCGACCTATCCTGGCGCCGGGATGAATCTCGATGCCGGTCAGCCAACGCCCCCAATGCGACAGCCAGCGCGCCAGCCAGCGCAGCCGCAACCCCCACAGCCAATGGGATAGCCGGTGGAATTGCAAAGCATGCAAACCCGGATAGCAGGTGAGTACTTCCCAGGCAGAACGGGCGGCGGGATCGCGCTCGAAGACGCAGGAAATGTCTTCACGCAGGCGGCTAAACATGCTGCTGCTCCATAAGAGTTTTCTGAAATATAAGTTTCCCCTCGATTTTGGTCAACTTTTATTGCGAACTTTGGGCTTTTCGAAAGTCGACAACAGTCCCCGCAGAATACTGATTTCCTCGCGCTCCAGGCGAGCGCGGCCAAACAAACGGCGCAGGCGATGCATCAGGCGCTTGGGCTGCGCGGGGTCAAGGAAGCCGCTGGCGATGGCGACTCGCTCAAGATGGGCATGCAAAGCTTCAACTTCCTCGGCTGTGGCCAGATCGGCTTCGCCTGACGGAGGGATTCCGGGAGAGAGCGCCGCCAGGCGCAACTCGTAGCACATCAGTTGCACTGCAGACCCGAGATTGAGCGAGGAATATTCGGGATTGGCCGGGATCATCACCGGCAACTGGCACAGCGCCAGTTCCTCGTTGGAAAGACCGGAAGATTCATTGCCGAAGACCAGAGCTACCTCACATAACTGCGTACTTGCCTGCGTACTTGGTTGGCCCCCGACTGGCGTTCCCTGCCGCGTCGCCGCCAGCAATTCGGCCGCGCCTTCGCGCGCCCAGCGGAACGGTGCTGCAAGGTCGCGGCGGCGCGCGCTCATGCCGGCCGCCAGCACCGTGCCGGCCAATGCCTGTTCCAGCGTCGCGCAGACCACAGCCTGCGCCAGCACATCGGCGGCGCCGGAGGCGCGCGCATCGGCTTCGGGGTGGGGAAACAGCTTGGGAGCGACCAGGGTCAGGCGCGACAATCCCATGGTCTTCATGGCACGCGCAACAGCGCCAATGTTGCCGGGATGGCTGGGATGGGAGAGAACGATTCTGACGTAATTAAGCGGCGAAGTGCTGTTCATATTAGAATTCCGGCTTCGCCGAATTTGGACCCGACTGGATAACTCCGGTCGACCCACGGCAGATCATCTCCGGAACCGCCCCATGCATCCCATGCTCACCACCGCCATCAAGGCTGCACGCCGCGCCGGCCAGGTCATCAGTCGCGCCAGTGTGGACATCAGCCAGCTCAAGGTCAGCACCAAGCAGCAAAGCGATTACGTCACCGAAGTGGATAAACTCGCCGAAAGCGCCATTATCGAGCTGCTTCTCGAAACCTACCCAAGCCATTCAATTCTAGCAGAAGAGTCCGGCAGCTCCGGCCAGTCGCAATCGGAATTTCAATGGATCATCGATCCGCTCGACGGCACCACCAACTTCATCCATGGCTTTCCGCAATATGCGGTGTCGATTGCCCTGGCACACAAGGGCGTGCTGACACACGCGGTGATCTACGACACCAACCGCAACGAACTGTTCACCGCCAGCAAGGGAGGCGGCGCCTTCCTCAATGACAAACGCATCCGCGTGTCGAAACGCTCGAAACTCGACGAAGCGCTGATCGGCACGGGTTTTCCTTACCGCAGTTTTCAGCACATAGACACCTACCTCGCCATATTTCGCGAACTGGCGCAGAAGACCGCAGGCCTGCGGCGGCCTGGGGCCGCCTCGCTGGACCTGGCCTATGTCGCCGCCGGCCGTCTCGATGGCTTCTGGGAATTCGGCCTGAGTCCCTGGGACATGGCGGCCGGCGCGCTGTTGATCACCGAGGCCGGCGGCCTGATCGGCGACCTGACCGGCGAACCGAACTTCCTCGCCAGCGGCAACATCGTCGGCGGCAATCCCAAGGTGTTTTCCCAACTGCTCCAAATCCTCGCGCCGCATCTGACCGACCAGCTGAAGGCTTAAGAGTGCAGATCGTTCCGCCGCTGCGCTACCCGACTACAGCGGGCACAGAGGTTCCTCATCCATCAGCGCGATCTGCTCGCGCAATTCGAGTATCCGGTCCTGCCAGTAGCGTTGCGTATTGAACCAGGGAAAAGCATGCGGAAATGCCGGATCGTCCCAGCGCCGCGCCAGCCAGGCGGCATAATGCATCAGGCGCAGGCTGCGCAGCGCCTCGACCAGATGCAGCTCGCGGCTGTCGAAGTCGTAAAAACGCCGGTAGCCCGTGAGCACGTCCGACAACTGCCGCGTCATCTCGGCGCGATCTCCCGACAGCAGCATCCACAAGTCCTGTATGGCCGGGCCCATGCGGCTGTCGTCGAAGTCGACGAAGTGCGGGCCGCGCTGTTCCCCGCTGTCGGTCCATAGCACGTTGCCGACATGACAATCGCCATGCAAGCGCAAGCTCATCACCTTGCCGGCGCGCTCGAAACAGCGCCGCACGCCGTCCAGCGCCTGGGACACCACGCTCTCCCAGGCGGCCAGCAAATCGTCTGGAATGAAGTGGTGACTCAACAGATAATCGCGCGGCTCTTCGCCGAAGCTGGCGATGTCGAGCATCGGGCGGGCGCGAAACGGCCGCAGCGCACCGATCGCGTGAATACGCCCGATGAATCGCCCCATCCATTCCAGCGTGGCGCTATCCTCCAGTTCCGGGGCGCGGCCGCCGCGTTGCGGAAACACCGCGAAACGCTGGCCGGCATAGGCGTGCAAGGTCCTGCCGGCAATCGTCAGCGGCGCCACCACGGGCAGTTCCTGGGCGGCCAATTCCTGCACGAAGGCATGCTCTTCGAGGATGGCGGCATCCGACCAGCGCCCGGCGCGGTAAAATTTCGCCACCAGCGGCGGTCCATCTTCCATGCCGACCTGATAGACGCGGTTTTCGTAGCTGTTGAGCGCCAGCAGACGGCCATCCGTGCGGAATCCGCCGCCCCCCAACTCGCCGGGGGCCCCGGCGAGGCTGTCAATCGCATTCAGCACGCAATCGGGCGTCAGCGTGGCAAAAGGGGTGGCGTCACTAGAATTCATGCGGACATTGTAAAAGGTCCGCGACGCAAGGTCACGCGAACATAAAATCCACGACATTCAGGCGACATAACCCGTAATGGCAAAACAAACCTACAACGAAGCCTCTTTCCGCGTCCTCAAGGGACTCGAACCGGTGCGCGAACGGCCCGGCATGTACACCGACACCTCCTCGCCGACACACATCCTCCAGGAAGTGATCGACAATTCGGCCGACGAAGCCCTCGCCGGATATGCCAAAAACATCCATGTGCTGCTGCATCTGGACGGCTCGGCATCCGTCACCGACGACGGCAGAGGCATCCCGGTCGGCCTGCACCCGGAAGAAAACATCCCGGTGGTGGTGCTGGCCTTTAACCGCCTGCACGCCGGCGGGAAATTCGACAAAAAGGCCGGCAACAGCGCCTATGCCTTTTCGGGCGGCCTGCACGGCGTCGGCGTGGCCGTCACCAATGCCCTGTCCTTGCGCATCGAAGTCGAGGTACGCCGTGAGGGAAAAATTCATGCGGTGAATTTCAGCCAGGGCGGCGAACAGATATCGCAAATCGAGATCACCGGCGATTGCAATAAACACTCCGGCACCCGCGTCAGGATGTGGCCGGATCCAAAGTATTTCGACTCGCCCAAATTCAACCTCGGCGCGCTGGAGCGGGTGCTGCGCTCCAAGGCGGTATTGCTGCCCGGCGTGTCGGTCCGGCTGGATCTAGAACAGCCCGACCAGAGCATCCAGTCCCGCTCCTGGAGCTATCCCGATGGGATACGCGGCTACCTGGCCGAGCTGGCCGGCGACAACGAGCCGGTCGCGCCGATGTTCGCCGGCGAGCGCTATGCCGAAGAGGACGGCGATTATGCCATCGGCGAAGGCGCGGCCTGGGCGCTGGCCTGGTACCCCGATCCGGTCGGCAGCGAGTCCTATGTCAACCTGATCCCCACCCCGCTCGGCGGCACCCACGACTCCGGCTTGCGCGCCGGGGTGTTCGAGGCCGTCAAATCCTTCGTCGAGCATCATGCGCTGCTGCCGCGCGGGGTAAAAATGCAGCAGGAGGATGTCTGCGGCCGCATGGCCTACATTCTCTCGGTGCGACTGCTGGACCCGCAGTTCCAGGGTCAGATCAAGGAGAAGCTGAACAGCCGGGAAGCGGTCAAGCTGGTCGCCGGGATCGTGCGCGACCTGCTGGAAAGCTGGCTCAACAGCCATGTGGAACACGGCAAGCTGATTGCCGAACTGGCCATCAAGCAGGCCTTGTCGCGGCAGAAGTCGGCGCAGAAAGTCGAGAAACGCAAGTCCTCCGGCGTGGCCGTGCTGCCGGGCAAGCTGTCCGACTGCGAGTCCGAGGACATTGCCGTGAATGAGGTATTCCTGGTGGAAGGCGACAGCGCCGGCGGTTCCGCCAAACAGGGACGGGACCGCGAGCGCCAGGCCATCCTGCCGCTGCGCGGCAAGGTGCAGAATTCCTTCGAGATCGACGCCGGCCAGTTGTATGCCAATCGCGAAATCCACGACATCGCCGTGGCGCTCGGCGTCGAACCGCATGCGCCCGACGCGCCCGACGCCGTGCTGGCCAATTTGCGCTATGGCAAGACCATCATCATGGCGGATGCCGACGTCGATGGCAGCCACATCCAGACCTTGTTGCTGACGCTGTTCTACCGGCATTTCCCGAACCTGATCGCCCGCGGCCACATCTGGATCGCCCAGCCGCCGCTCTACCGCGTCGATGTCGCGGCCCAGGGCAAGGGCAAGCCGGCGCGGCGCCTGTATGCCCTGGACGAGGGCGAACTGGAGGCGATCGGCGAACGGCTGGCCAAGGAAAAAGTGCGGGCCGAGCATATCGAGATCGGACGCTTCAAGGGCCTGGGGGAGATGAATCCGCAGCAGTTGCGGGAAACCTCGATGGATCCGGCCACGCGCCGGATGTTGCGGGTGACGCTGCGACCGGGGGCGGAACGGGAAACCCTGGAAATGTTTACCCTGCTGATGGCGAAAGGCGAGTCGGGCGGGCGACGTGCATGGATGGAGAGAAAAGGCAGTCACGTGGAGGCGGATCTGTGAGCGACATCCGGAAAACCGATCCTGCTGCGGGGCAGACCCTGGACCTGTTCGCGCCGTCTGACACCGACTCCGCGCTAAGCAATGCACCCACCAGCCAGGACAGCCTGCCACCGCCGCCCGCCCCGCCTCCGGCAACTTTGCCGGAAGACGCTGCGCCGCTGGACTTGTTCGCCGAACAGGCCTATCTCGCCTACGCCATGTCGGTGGTCAAAAGCCGCGCCCTGCCCCAGGTCGAGGACGGCCAGAAGCCGGTGCAACGCCGCATCCTGTATGCCATGCACGAAATGGGCTTGCGCGCCGGCGCCAAGCACGTCAAGTCGGCGCGGGTGGTCGGCGATGTCTTGGTCAAGCTGCACCCGCACGGCGACAGTTCGGTGTATGACGCCATGGTGCGGATTGCCCAGGACTTCAGCCTGCGCTACCCGCTGGCCGACGGCCAGGGCAATTTCGGCTCGCGCGACGGCGACGGCGCGGCCGCCATGCGTTACACCGAGATCCGCCTGACGCCCATCGCCGAGTTGCTGCTGGCGGAAATCGACCGGGGCACGGTCGACTTCCGGCCGAACTACGACGGCAGCTTCAAGGAACCGACGCTGCTGCCCGCCCGCTTGCCGTTTGCGCTGCTCAACGGCGCCTCCGGCATCGCCGTCGGCATGGCCACCGA
>CAYHXK010000076.1:0-9907 GCA_964360125.1 uncultured Sterolibacterium sp. | reverse complement strand
TCGAGCTATTGCAAAGATGAACCGCTTGCATGCTTCCTGGATTTTTTCAAACACATATGTTGCAATGCTGCGACTACTCATTTCAGTATAGGGAGACCACCAAGCATGACCGACGAAGGCAGGGAGTCATTGCTGAGTCAATGGGCCGATCCGCCAAGCGATTCGGAACTCAGAAGAGTTGGACTTGCGGAGCGCGTGGCAAGCATCAAGCAGGCAATTTCCAATGCGCCGGCCATTGGTGATCGGGACATTCGCGTCTCCGTTCAGGGATCGTACCGGCATAACACCATCGTCCGCATGGATCGCGACGTGGATATTTACGTGATCCTGATGGACATCTTCACAACCGACTACGCTTTTGCAAGGGGATTCTCGGACAAGAAATTGAAGTTATATGACGCAACCTATTCCTCCCCGCGGTTTAAAAACGATCTTGAAACCGCATTCATTGCAGCTTACGGGCGGGGCTACGTGAGGCGCGGCAGCAAAGGGTTCACCATCAAGGAAAGTAATATTCATCGGGTCAATACTGCCGTTGTTGCCGGTGTCGAGCATCGGCGCTACCGCCCGGACGGATCCTACGATAGCGGAATGACCTTGCGGCCGGACAACGGCGACCCATTCGAAAGCTGGCCGGAACAGCACTACCAAAACGGCGAAGTAAAGAACCACAAAACGGAGCGAAGATACAGGCGCTTCGTCAGAATAATGAAGAAGCTTTGCGATTACATGGCGCGGCATGGGTATCAGCAAGCTAAAGTAATACCGTCCTACCTGAACGAATGTCTCGTCTATAACATCCCGAACAGCCTGATGAGCGCAGGCAGGCTTTCTGACAACCTGCACGAGATGCTGATTTATCTAAGGCAAACACTCGGGACGGACGAAAATTGCCGCAAGTGGCTTGAAGTCACGGAAATGAACTACCTTTTTCATTCGAGCCGGCCCTGGACTCGCGAGCAAGTACTCGACTGGATACTTGCTGCATGGGAGTGGCTGGAGTACGAATGAAACGAATATACACTACGCCTTTTTATTCAGGAATGCGGCGCTTAGGTAATGGTTGAATGAAATATCAACAACGATTTCAATATCCTTGGAGTCACCACAGTCAAATCCCGATAGCCGTGGCCGGCGCCATTCTCACTCCGCGTCAGACTGGAAGCAGGATGCTCTATGCCGATTGCGCATTCATCCTGAATGCGTGGCACGGCTTTCGTGACCTTTTGTTCGCTGGCGAACAGACGCTCCTGGCAACGATGCGTATGTTGCAAACCATAAACTCCACCACGCATCCGCGAAAACCAGATCATGCTCAAATCACGAGAAGGCCATGACCTCCCCGATGTTACTTTCCCGGTACGGGTCAATGATGCATGGCAGAAAAGAAACAGCGATGCATTGTTCAAAAGCAAGAAAGTGGCGCTGTTCGCGCTGCCGGGCGACCCGTTCATGGTATCGGACGCCGATAGCATGTTGAAGTATTTCAACCCCTGCGCCAGCCCCCGGCACGCGTCACCCCGTTCAGCAAACCCGGCTGGCCGCACTGCGCGCGCGCATGATGTTGATCGAAAGGGGCTATCGCATCGAGGAGAGCGAACTCGGAAGCCACGGCATCAGCTACAGTTCCCTGCAAGCGGTGCCGGGACGCGGCATAACCCCCCCCAGATATATACCGATGGACAACATATCGGTGGCGCCGATGAGCTGGCCAGCTGGTTGGCGAAATGAGTTCGGGCGGGCCGGGAACAAGCCCGCCCGGTAGCCGACATCCGCGGTTGGCATTTCACATCCGGTATTTCGATTGGAGCAATCCCCCATGACCCCGATACATGTCGACGTCGCCATCATTGGTTCCGGTACCGCCGGCTTGGGCGCCTACCGGGCCGCTCGAAACCATACTGATTCCATTTTGCTGATCGAGGGGGGCGCCTACGGCACCACGTGTGCCCGTGTCGGCTGCATGCCCAGCAAACTGCTGATCGCCGCGGCCGAAGCAGCTCATCAGGCGCGCCATGCCGATCCGTTCGGGGTGCATGTGCAAAGGGTGTCTGTCGATGGTGCTGCGGTGATGGCCAGAGTGCGGCGCGAACGGGATCGTTTTGTCGGATTCGTGCTGGAGTCTGTTGAATCAATTCCGCAAGCCCATCGTTTGACGGCGCAGGTTGAGTTCCAGGATGCCAATACCCTGGTGACGGAGCAGGGCCAGGCAATTCACGCCGAGCGCAGCGTGATAGCCACTGGCAGTATCCCGGTCCTGCCGCCGCAGTTGAAGGGACTGAGCAGGCGCTTGCTGACCAATCAAACCATTTTCGAATTGCCTGCTTTACCGAAGAGCCTGGTGGTATTCGGCCCGGGTGTGCTTGGGCTGGAACTGGGGCAGGCGATGTGCCGCCTGGGAGTGGATGTCAAGATGTTCGGCGTTGGCGGCGGCATTGCCGGCATTCGTGACCCTGCGCTGCGCGCCTACGCCAACCAGGTGTTCAATGAAGAGTTCTATCTGGATGCATCGGCTGAGGTGAAAACGGTCAGAGAAACTGCTACCGGTGTCGAAGTTCATTACCTGCATCGGGACGGCAGCTGGAAAACCGAGCAGTTCGAGTATGTGCTGGCGGCGACCGGCCGTGCTCCCGATGTCGCCGGACTAAAGTTGAAAAACACCGGACTACAGTTGAACGAGCGCGGCGTGCCGGTGTTCGACCGCTACACGCTGCAATGCGGCGGCAGTTCGATTTTTATCGCCGGCGATGCCAGCAACGACATTCCCCTGTTGCACGAAGCTGCCGATCAGGGGCGTATTGCCGGCGACAATGCCGGCCGATTTCCCGATGTGCGTTCGGGATTGCGCCGCGCACCGCTGGCCGTGGTGTTCACCGAACCACAAGTGGCGTCGGCTGGTCTCAACCTGGACCAGATCAACCAGCACTTCAAGGGCCGCTTCGCAGTGGGGCTGGCGTCCTTCGAAGATCAGGGACGCAGCCGGGTGATGCTGCGCAACAAAGGGAATCTAAAAGTCTATGCCGAGCAAGGCAGCGGTTTGTTCCTGGGGGCGGAAATGTTCGGCCCCGCCGCCGAGCATATCGGGCATCTGCTGGCCTGGGCGGCGCAACTACGCATGACGGTGGCCGAAATGCTGGAGATGCCTTTCTATCATCCGGTCATTGAGGAAGGCTTGCGTACCGCCCTGCGGGATCTCCACCATAACTTGCACATGGGTTCGGAAGTGATCGCGCATTGCATGGATTGCGGGCCAGGCGCTTAATTATTCCATCTCATCCCCGGCAGAGGATGAGATGGAAATTCATGAACAAGAGGATTCATGGTGCAGAAAGACGAAGGCACAGGCCGGATCGAGGCATTTAGCGATGGGGTATTTGCCATAGCCATCACTCTCCTGGTGCTCAACCTGAAGGTACCCGGGCATTTGGAGGTCGCGCAGAAGGGGTTGCCGCGTCTGCTCACTGAGCTCTGGCCCAGCTATCTGGCTTTCATCACCAGTTTCATCACGATCCTGGTGATATGGGTCAAGCACCACTGGATGTTTACCCTGATCCAGAGAAGCGATCATGCATTCCTTTACTGGAACGGACTGCTGTTGTTCTTTGTGACCTTCCTGCCCTTCCCGACGGCATTGCTGGCAGAGTACTTGCTGCATCCCGAGGCAAAGCTGGCGGCGAACCTGTACACTGGCACGGTGTTTGCAATTTCCCTCGCTTTCTACGGGCTGTGGTGGCACGCAGCGAAGGACAAGAGGCTCCTGGCGGCCCGCGCGACCAGCGCCATAGCCACCGAAACGAAGCAGATCACTCAGCAGGATCGATATGCGCCGCCTTTCTATTTCATGGCGTTCGGGGTGTCATTCCTGTCTGAAGGCGCAAGTATCGCTATCTGCCTTTTCCTGGCGATGATTTTTGCGTTCAGGGACTGGCTGACGAAAAGCCAGGATGCCCCATCTGATCACACCTAGCGCGCGATTGACGGGCACCGCCGATGAAATACTCTCGCAGACATGCTGAAAATCACCGCACCGACCGCATCGGCTGGTTGCGCGCGGCCGTGCTCGGCGCCAATGACGGCATCGTTTCCACTGCAAGC
Source organism: uncultured Sterolibacterium sp. (assembly GCA_964360125.1). GTDB lineage: Bacteria > Pseudomonadota > Gammaproteobacteria > Burkholderiales > Rhodocyclaceae > JACRAR01. The sequence goes on along the minus strand of CAYHXK010000076.1, from coordinate 5,812 downwards.
CTGCTGATCGGCGTCGCAGCGGCGGGTGCAAACCCGGCGAGTATTCTGGTTGCAGGCGTTGCCGGGCTGGTGGCCGGGGCGATGTCCATGGCCGCCGGTGAATATGTCTCGGTTCACTCCCAGGCCGATATCGAAACGGCCGACCTGGCGCGTGAGCGCAGGGAACTCGAAGCGGATCCCGCCGCGGAGCTCCGTGAGCTGACGGCGATTTATGTGGGGCGCGGGATCGAACCGGGACTGGCGCAGCAGGTCGCCGAACAACTGACGGTGGCTGACGCCCTCGGCACTCATGCACGCGACGAACTCGGGATTTCCGAAACACTCAGTGCGCGGCCGCTCCAGGCGGCATTGGCGTCAGCCGCAAGCTTCGCGGTGGGAGCCATGCTGCCTTTGGCAGTGGCCATCCTGGCGCCGGCGCAAGATCTGATCGCATGGGTCTCCGGATTTTCGCTCGCCTGCCTGGCTTTGCTGGGCGCCGGAGCGGCCCGCGCAGGTGGCGCCGATGTAATGACGGGCGCGTGGCGGGTCTGCTTCTGGGGCGCTTTCGCCATGGCGATCACTGCGGCGGTGGGTATGCTATTCGGAGCGTACGCCTAAGAACCTCATCCGGGAAACAACGCTGGGATCGATTGCCATTCCGCCAGGTTCAACCGGGCGATGACAGGTTCAATCCGGCGGCGGCTCATCCAGGTCAACGCCACTATCCTTCAACTCGCCCTGCGAGCAATCCGCGCAGCACATAGGGAAGAATGCCTCCATGGCGGTAGTAATCGAGTTCCACAGGCGTATCGATTCTCACCAGCAGGAGGCACTCAGTCGTGCGGCCATCGGCGTGACCGATCCGCAGCGTAAGTTCCTGTCCAAGCGCAATGCCTTCCTCGACGCCGAGGACATCGAACCTCTCGTCCCCACGCAAACCCAACGCCGCCGCGCTGTCTGCGCTCTTGAACTGCAGCGGCAAGACGCCCATGCCGAGCAGATTGGAGCGGTGAATGCGTTCGAAGCTTTTCGCCACCACCGCCTTCACGCCAAGCAGTTGCGTGCCCTTGGCCGCCCAATCGCGGCTCGAGCCGGTACCGTATTCCTCGCCCGCGAAGATAATGGTCGGGATGCCGGCGCGCCGGTAATCCATGGCTGCGTCGTAGATGAAGCACTGCACCCCATCGGGCTGCCTGAGCGTCAGGCCGCCTTCCACGGGGCGTCCATCCGGGCCCTGCGGCAGCATCAAATTGCGGATGCGCACATTGGCAAAGGCGCCGCGCATCATCACTTCATGATTGCCCCGGCGCGACCCGAAGCTATTGAATGCCTCCGGCGTCACTCCCGCTGCGCTCAGGTAGTAACCCGCCGGAGAGTCCAGCTTGATTGCGCCTGCGGGGCTGATGTGATCGGTAGTCACCGAATCGCCGAAAATTGCCAGTGCCCGCGCGCCGTGTATGCCAGCGAGCGGGGAAGGTTGCAGCGCGAAATGTTCGAAGAAAGGCGGGCGGGCGATGTAAGTGGAAGGCTCCCATCCGTAAACCTTGCCGGATGCAGCTTCGATGTTCTCCCACGAGGGATTGCCGTGCACCAGGTCCCGGTAAAGCCGTCGAGAGGTTTCCGGATCGGTCGCGCCTAGCACTGCCGCCGTAATATCCTCCTGGCTGGGCCATAACTCGCGCAGATAAACCGGAGAACCGTGGCGGTCGCGGCCGAGAGGCTCGCTCGCAAGGTCGATGCCGACACGTCCCGCCAGCGCAAAGGCCACCACCAGCGGGGGACTCATCAAAAAGTTTGCCTTGATCGCGGGATGGATGCGCGCCTCGAAATTTCGGTTTCCCGACAACACCGAGGCGCAGATGAGGTCGTTGGCCGTGACGACTTGCTCAATCTCGGCATCCAGCGGCCCGGCGTTGCCGATGCAAGTGGTACAGCCATAGGCCACCACCCGGAAACCTAATTGTTCGAGCGGTTCCAGCAGCCCCGCCTTGGCGAGGTAGTCGGTTACCACGCGCGAGCCCGGCGCCAGGGATGTCTTGATGTATGCCGGCACGCGCAACCCGCGTGCGGCGGCATTTTTGGCAAGGAGGCCGGCGGCGAGCATGACGCCGGGATTGGAAGTGTTGGTGCAGGAGGTGATCGCGGCGATCAGGATGTCACCGTGACCGAGATCGACCGCCTCGGCGTGATTTCCAGTCGAGGGCGAGAACTTCGCCTCGGGATGATGGTCGACCATTTCCACTTCATTACGCGACATCGGGCGGAGTCCCCCGAGGGGAGGATTCACTGGAATGGTGGTCGCAGCCGGCAACCAGACGGGATATCGCCGACGCAGACTTGCCGCCGATTTGCTGTAACCGTTCTCGGCGGCGGATCTGACGAGCAAATCGCGAAACCTGTCCTTTAGCTCCGGCAGGACAAGCCGGTCCTGCGGCCGCCTCGGGCCAGCCACACTGGGCGCCACACTGGCGAGGTCCAGTTCCAACACGCCGCTATAGTCAATCTCGCCACTCCGAGGCATGCCGAAGAGTTGCTGCGCTTGGAAATAACTGCGAAACGCATCCACTGCCTCTGCGGTCCGACCCGTTGCAGCCAGGTAGGCGGCGGTCTCTTCGTCGGGAGGGAAGAATCCCATGGTCGCGCCATATTCGGGCGCCATATTGGCAATCGTTGCCCGATCGGGAAGCTTCAGCGAGGCTGCCCCCACCCCGAAGAATTCCACGAACTTCCCCACAACCTTGGCGTTGCGCAACATCTCGGTAATCACCAGCACCAAGTCGGTCGCGGTTACGCCTGGCTGCAGGCGGCCCGTGAGGTGAACGCCCATGACGTCTGGCGCCAGGATATAGATCGGCTGGCCGAGCATGCCGGCTTCCGCCTCGATGCCGCCGACGCCCCAACCCACCACACCCAATGCATTGATCATGGTGGTGTGTGAGTCGGTGCCGACCAGGGAGTCCGGGTAATACACCCCGTTGCGCTGAACGACGCCCGGTGCGAGATGCTCCAGATTAACCTGATGGACGATGCCAATTCCGGGAGGTACGATGCGGAACGATTCGAATGCCTGCATGCCCCACTTGATGAAACGGTAGCGTTCGGCATTGCGGTGGAACTCCAGTTGCATATTGAGATCAAGCGCATTGGCTTCGCGAAAGTGATCCACTTGCACCGAGTGATCCACGACCAGGTCGACCGGTACCAGCGGTTCGATGATGCCAGGGTCCTTGCCGAAGCGCGCAGCGATATCCCGCATGGCGGCGAGATCGCAGAGGAGCGGGACACCGGTGAAATCCTGCAGCAGAATGCGCGCCACCACAAAGGGGATCTCCCCGGTTCGCAGCGCCTGTGGTTTCCAGTTGGCCAACTGGCGCACATGGGTTTCAGTGATGCGAACCCCGTCGAGGTTACGCAAAAGCGATTCGAGAATAATCCGCAGCGACACCGGCAAACGCGACACCGTGCCGATTCCGGCGGCTTCCACTGCGGTTAGCGAGTGGAACAGCCCTCTCTGCCCGGAAGCGAAGGTGAACTCGCGAAGCGTATCCTGTGTCCCAAGCGGCATGACAGATTCCTTACAGGGAAAGATTCGATATCGAAAGAGCTCCGCTGCCCGATTGCTCAGGCCGGGGAACCTGGCTCGACAGAGAAAGACTACACTAGATCGAGACTCCAAGCCGCTACCGTACTGAAAGGGTAAGACCATGAGCGCAGATACCAGGGTGGAGCGCGATTCCTTCGGCTCTATCGAAGTCCCCGCGAACATGCCGTGGGGGGCTCAGACGCAGCGTTCGCTGGTGCACTTCCGTATCTCCTCTGAGCGCATGCCCGAATCGCTGTTGATGGCGCTGGCACGGATAAAGCGTGTGAGCGCATTGGTCAATGGCGAGCTGGGATTGCTCGATGCGGCGCTGGTCCAGGCGATAGCCAAGGCGGCTGATGAAATACTGGCCGGTCTCCATCCCGCTGCGTTTCCTCTCGCAGTATGGCAAACCGGCTCCGGGACCCAGACCAACATGAACATGAACGAAGTTCTGGCGAACCGGGCTTCCGTACTGATGGGTGGCGGGCAGGGGGAGGCGCGTTGCGTCCATCCCAATGATCATGTCAATCTCGGCCAGTCCTCCAATGACATCTTTCCGACTGCGATGCATGTGGCGGCAGTCAGCGACATCACCCGGAACCTGTTGCCGGCATTGCGTTCGTTAGCCGCCACGCTGAGCGCTAAATCAAGCAGTTTTGCCGACATCGTGAAGATCGGTCGTACCCATTTGCAGGATGCCACGCCCCTGACATTGGGCCAGGAAATATCAGGCTGGGCCGCACAACTGGAACATGCGGAGAGGTCCATCACAGCGGGTCTCGACGCACTCCATGCACTTGCCGTAGGCGGCACGGCAGTTGGCACGGGGCTGAACACCCACCCACAATTCGGCGAAATGGTGGCTGCAAGGCTGGCGGATGAAACAGGGCTGCCTTTTCGCTGTGCCGAGAACCGCTTTGCGGCGCTGGCTTCGCACGATCCGCTGGTGAGTTCGCACGGGAGTCTCAAAACCCTGGCGGTAGCCCTGATGAAGATTGCCAACGACGTTCGTTGGCTCGCCTCCGGTCCTCGCTGCGGGCTCGGCGAACTGCATCTGCCGGAAAACGAACCGGGGAGCTCGATCATGCCGGGCAAGGTGAACCCGACCCAATGCGAGGCGATCACCATGATCTGCTGCCAGGTATTGGGCAACGATGTGGCCTTGAGCATAGGCGGTGCATCGGGGAATTTTGAACTCAACGTATTCAAACCGCTGATCGCCCACAATTTTTTGCAAAGCGTGCGTTTGCTGGCGGACGCCATGGCAAGTTTCGATGTGCATTGCGCTCGCGGCATTGAGCCCGACCGAAAACGTATCGCCGAGCAACTCACGCACTCTCTGATGCTGGTGACGGCGCTGAGTCCGCATATCGGCTACGATCGTGCCGCTGCGATCGCGAAACACGCCCATGCACACGGAACCACTTTGCGTGAAGCCGCATTGACGCTCGGTCAAGTGACCGAGGCGCAGTTCGACGAATGGGTGCGGCCCGAACGTATGGTCTAGGACTCATGCAGCCATCTATGCCGACTTTGCGCAGAGCCTGATCAACATTGCGCGTTACCGAACACAATTGCGACTAACCGCCCATAAATATTTCAACGCAAAAAATAATGGGTTACCATTTCTGGCAACCCATTGACTGCATTGGTGGGCCCGGTCAGACTTGAACTGACGACCAAAGGATTATGAGTCCTCTGCTCTAACCAACTGAGCTACAGGCCCTTGGAAATCAGGTCTCGGAGTCGAGGAAACTGCGCAGTTTCTCCGAGCGCGAGGGATGGCGCAGCTTGCGCAATGCCTTGGCTTCGATCTGACGGATGCGCTCGCGCGTGACGTCGAATTGCTTGCCGACTTCCTCCAGCGTGTGATCGGTGTTCATCTCGATGCCGAAACGCATGCGCAAAACCTTCGCCTCGCGCGGCGTAAGCGAGTCGAGAATTTCCTTGGTTACTTCGCGCAGCCCGGTGAACATCGCGGCATCGGCGGGAGCGAGTGTCGCGGAGTCCTCGATGAAATCGCCGAGATGCGAGTCGTCGTCGTCGCCGATGGGCGTCTCCATCGAGATGGGTTCCTTGCTGATCTTGAGGATCTTGCGGATCTTCTCCTCGGGCATCTCCATCTTGATCGCCAGCGTCGCCGGATCGGGCTCGGAGCCGGTCTCCTGGAGGATCTGGCGGGAGATGCGGTTCATCTTGTTGATGGTCTCGATCATGTGCACCGGGATGCGGATGGTGCGCGCCTGGTCG
>CAYHXK010000075.1:5753-10004 GCA_964360125.1 uncultured Sterolibacterium sp. | reverse complement strand
ACCTTCAGCACCGACATCAAGGATTCGACCAAGACCAACGGGGTGGTGTTCGAGCCGAACCTGACTCATCGCATCGCCATCCAGTTGAGCTACACCAACAAAGCCGGCGAGACGGTACGGGTCAATCCTTACTTCGACTTCACCGTCGATGCCAATGGCAATGCGGTGGCTGTCGATGCCGGCAAGACGCGCAAAATGGTGGACATCGCCACCTGCAACGGCTGCCACAACAAGCTGGCCTTTCACGGCGGCGGGCGCATCGATACGCAGTACTGCGTGATGTGCCACAACAGCGGCACCACCGACGCCAACAGTGGCAACGTGCTCGACTTGCGCACCATGGCCCACAAGATCCACTTCGGCAGGCACCTGAAAGAAAGGTTTGGCGAGGACTACACCATCTGGGGCTATCGGGACACCAAGTACGACTACGCCGAAGTGGGTTTCCCGCAGGACCCGCGCAACTGCGCCACCTGCCACAGCGCCGCCATTGCCGGCACCCCGCAGGGCGACAACTGGAAGAGCAAGCCTTCCAAGGAAGCCTGCATGACCTGCCATAAATCCGGCACGGGCAGCAACTGGGATTCGATCCATGTGGCGACGCTGAAACTTGGCGCAACCGCCGCCGCCGTCACCAACTCCACCTGCGCCAGCTGCCATGGAAGCGGCACGCAGTGGAGTTCGGAGCAGGTGCACTGGGTGCAGGAGGTGCAGAACGCCAAGAACTACCAGAGCAACATCGAGAGCGTCACCTTGAAGACAGCACCCACCGCGACCACCGCGGGCGTGTTGACGGTCAAGTACTCCGTCACCAACCCGGCCACCGGCGCCGCCTATGACCTGCGGGAAGGTTGCACGGGCGCGGCGACCAAGGACGACGCCGGCAACTCCATCACCTCCTGCAATACCAATTACCGTTGGAGTGCGGTTCTTCCCCCGGCCGTTCCCGGCAAGCCGCAGGACAAGTTCGGCGTATTCACGATGTATGTCGGCACCAACGTGTTTAAGCAGACGACCGACGACACCACCTCGAACTCCGGTAGCAGGGCCGGAACCCTGGGCGTCGACGACGGCACGCATCATTACACCTTGAATCTGACCATCGCAGCAGGATCAAAGGGCAACGCCAGGGTGCTGATGCTGGGATCGGTGGCGGAGACCCGTCTCGACCCGATTTCGCGGGCGAAAGTCGGGAAAGTCCCGCCTGTGGCCAATTCCGACCTGGCCTATGTGCCGGTGAAGAATGCGGTGTATGAGTTCGACCTGGAGTCCGGCAAGTTGTCGACCAAGCCGCGCCGCCAGATTGTCAGCAACGACAAGTGCAACGTCTGCCATGGCATCCTTGGCTCCATGGCCAGTACGGAGCCGAGCAAGCCCGCTTTCCACAGCGGCCTTCGCAACAACGCCGAAGCCTGCGAGATTTGCCACAATGCCAACCAGGCCAGCAGCTATACCTATATGACCGATGGCAGCGGCTTCCAGGAGTCGTACCAGGCCAGGCGCTTCATCCATGGCATACATGGCAACTCCAAGCGCACCTATCCCTTCACCCACTGCAACAATGTGATCAATTCGGGTGAGATAGACGACGAGGGCTATCGCATTATCGACAAAGTGCAGCTTTCATGCACCAATTACCCTGGGACAACCCTCAACTTTGCCGCTGAAGTTGCCTTCCCCGGCGTCTTGCAGGACTGCAATACCTGCCATGTGAATGACGCCTGGAAGCAAAACAAATCCGTGCTGGGTTCCGTCATCAGCAAGAAGGACGGCCCCAACAATACCGGCACTGCCGTCACCGACCCGCAACTGTGGAAGGTGATCACACCCAAGGCGGCGGTCTGCACGAGTTGTCATGACTCGAGCAACGCCAAGACCCACGTGACCAGCGTCGGCGGCGCAAGCTTCGGCACCATCACCCAGGGCGATTGGCTGGCTGGAAGAGCCTTCGAGTCCTGCGATGGTTGCCATGCAGTCGGGGGATTTTCCGCTGTGGATAGCAAGCACTCCCGGAGGTAAGGCTGTGAAGTAGCATGTCAAATCGAGAGGGTCAGCAATGACCCTCTCTTTTTGCAAGCGTTGTAATATGGTGTTTCTCAATCGTGGAAGTGAACGTAATGCGTATTCAAAAACTGGCGGCATGGGCAAGATTATTGGCCGGACTGATTTGTCTGGCTGCAACCTCGCTGGCTTGGCAAGCGCCAGCCGGCGCGGCGGGCGCCCCTGGAAAAGGCGCCAAACCAGCCGCCCAGACCGCCGCAAAACTCGACAACGCCACCTGTCTAAGTTGCCACGCCGGCAACAAACTCGAGGTGACCGGCTCCAATGGCGAGAAGCGCCCGCTGCTGGCGATAGCGGCGGACAAATTAGCCAAAAGCGTGCATGCCGAGATGCAATGCGTCGCCTGCCACAAGGAAATCGTCGACGCTGTCGCTGCGCACAAAATCGATACAGGCGTGCAGAAAGCCAATTGTGTCCAGTGCCACGAGGCTTTATGGGAAACCGTCAAGAAAGAGCATCTGACCGAAGAAAAGACGCGACTGGGGCTGGTGGTCAGGAATATCGAGGCCTATAAAAAATCCTTCCACGCCCTGCCGGACAAGTCGGACAAGACCCGTCCCAAGGCGGCCTGCGATCAGTGTCACGACACCCACAGTTTCAACGTCCCGCCCAAGGGTTCGGCCAAGCGCGTGGAATGGCGCAAGACCACCCCCAATGTGTGCGGCGAGACGTGCCATAGCGACGAAGTCGAGGAATATTCTTCGTCGGTGCATGGCAAGGAAATCCTGGAAAAAAACAATGTCAAGGCGCCGGTATGCATCGACTGCCACAGCAGCCACGACATCGCCAACACCTCGGCGGAGCCGTTCAAGGTGGGCATCGCCTCGGATTGCGGCGGCTGCCATAAAGACAGTCTGAAATCCTACAAGGACACCTATCACGGCCAGGTCAACACTCTGGGCTATGGCTATACCGCCAAGTGCTACGACTGCCACGGCAGCCACGGCATCCTCAGGGCGGACGATCCGAAATCGAAAGTGCATCCGGATAACCGCCTCAAAACCTGCAAGCAGTGCCACAACGGCAAAAAGGATTTGCGCGAAGCCACGGCGGGCTTTGTTACCTTCAGCCCGCATGCGAACAGCCACGACTTCGAGCGTTATCCCCAGGTGTGGCTCACCACCAAATTCATGGTGGCGCTGCTGATCGCGGTGTTCGTGTTCTTCTGGGCGCATTCGGGACTGTGGTTCTACCGCGAATACAAGGAGCGCCATGACCACAAGGAGCACCGCAAGGCGGTGCGCACGGCCGAGCTGCACCTGGAGCAGGGCAAGCACTTCCGCCGCTTCGCCTGGCCGTGGCGGCTGGCCCACCTGTTCTTCGCCCTCAGCGTGATGGCCCTGGTGCTCACCGGGATGGCGGTGTTCTATGCCGCAGAGCCTTGGGCGTCGGCCATCATGGAGGTGCTCGGCGGCCCGAAAGTGGCGGGTTTGATCCACAGAATCAGCGCGGCGATCATGCTGGGAATTTTCTTCGTGCATCTGGTGTATGTGGCGACCTTCCTGATCCGCAAGCGCAAGACCTTCCAGTGGTTCGGACCGACCTCGCTGGTGCCGCGCTGGCAGGACTTATGGGACATGATCGGCATGTTCAAGTGGGGCCTCGGCCTGGGGCCGCGGCCGGCCTTCGACCGCTGGACTTATTGGGAGAAATTCGACTACTGGGCGGTGTTCTGGGGGATGGCGATCATCGGCGGCAGCGGCATGATGCTGGCATTCCCCGACGTGACCGCGATGTTTATGCCCGGCTGGGTGTTCAATGTGGCCATGGTGGTGCATGGCGAGGAAGCGTTCCTGGCCGCGGTATTCCTGTTCACCGTGCATTTCTTCAACAACCACCTGCGGCCGAACAAGTATCCGCCGCCGGATATCGTGATGTTCACCGGCACGGTGTCGCTGGAGGAGTTCAAGCACGAGCATTGGGCGGAATACAGCCGTCTGCTCGAGTCGGGCGAACTGGAGAAATATCTGGTGGATATACCCTCCAAGCCCATGACCCTGGGTTCCAGGATCCTGGGGCTGGTGTTGCTGACCGCCGGCTTTACCCTGCTGACCCTGGTGGGGATCGGGTTCTCCGGCAGTTTCGGCGGAGGGTGATCAGCTCATGCCCAGCAGGCGCGGCGCTATGACCAATATATATCAAGTGGGTATAGTATTTTTTTGCAATCCGACACTGGTTGGAAGTGTTTTA
>CAYHXK010000075.1:0-5653 GCA_964360125.1 uncultured Sterolibacterium sp. | reverse complement strand
ATATCAAGTGGGTATAGTATTTTTTTGCAATCCGACACTGGTTGGAAGTGTTTTAACTAACAGAGGGAGTAATTATTCATGAAAAAACTTGCCGTGATTCTCGCCGTAAGCTGCCTTCCCTTTGCCGCGAATGCGGCAGTGGATGCCGAGGCCGCTCAAGCGCTGCTGAAAAAGAGCGACTGCTTCAAATGCCACGCCATCGACAAGAAGAAAGACGGCCCGCCCTACAAGGAAGTGGCGAAGAAACACAAGGGCAAGGCGGATGCGGAAGACAAGCTGTTCAAGCACATGACCACCACTCCCATGGTCGAGATCGACGGCAAGAAAGAAGAACACAAGGCGATCAAGTCCAAGGACAAGGCCGAGATCACCAATGCGGTGCAGTGGATCCTGTCCCTGTAAGAGTGGATTGACGGTTTCGGTTGATTTGCAGAAAGCCTCAAGAGCGAGCCTTTCTGCACTGGTTTTCAGTTGAGGAGTTCTGGCAATACGCGGCATCGACGAAGTCCTTCGTCGATGTTGGTTTATTGTGGAGGAGGGGCAAATGCCGCGGAATAGATCGCTCAAGCTGCTTGCAAAGTTGCGCAATTGGTGTGCCGGCAAGAAATCGATCATCGTACTGCTGACGGGCGTTGTTGCCAGCATGGTGATGCTCGTCCTGACCGCCACGACTATCGTGTATACCAGCACCGAGGAGTTTTGCTCTACCACCTGCCATGAGATGACCACCAACGTGACCATGGAGTTCAAGGGCACGATACACGACAAGAACCGCACCTGCGTTCGCGCGACATGTCCCGATTGCCATATTCCGCATTCCCAGGTGCCGCTGTATATCCGCAAGATGGGCGCGGTTCATGACCTTTGGGGGCATTTCGTTTCGCATTCGATCGATACCCGGGAAAAGTTCGAGGCCAAGCGCCAGGAACTGGCCGAACGAGTCTGGATTTACATGAAAGAGAACGATTCGCGCGAATGCCGCGGTTGTCATAACGAGAAGAAAATGGATCCCGAAAAGCAGTCGGAAAAGGCCCAGCAGCGGCACGCCAGGGCCAAGAAGGAGCGGCTGACCTGCATCGACTGCCATTTCGCCATCGCCCACAACGAGCCTCAGGGTGGCTTGGGCCCGCAGGAACTGGAAGTGGACAAGAGCCTGATTTCGAAAGGGGCGATTTTTTGATGGACGCGGCATTGCAGCGTCTCCCGCTGTGCTCTCGCGGCGTTTTGCGTAACAGAGGAGGAGGGCCAGATGAACAAAGTTCTTGAGAAAATCCGTCGCTGGGGCTTGGCCCCCGGGGCGCTCGGCGTGCTGGGTCTGGGGCTGGGCATCGGCCTGATTTTTTTCTCCTCTGTCGGGGCCTTCATGGTGCATGCCAACTCGGAGAAATTCTGCGCCACCGCTTGCCACGAGATGACTTACATGGACGCCGAGTACAAGGACTCCATCCACGACAAGAACCGCAGCGGGGTGCGCGCGACCTGCAACGACTGTCACGTTCCCCATGGTTACGTGCCCAACTACATCGCCAAGCTGGGTCTGATCAACGATCTTTGGGGTCATTACGTCACCGGTTCTATCGCTACCCAGGAAAAACTCGAGGCCAAGCGTTACGAACTCGCCAAGCGCGTCTGGGTGTATATGAAGGACAACGATTCGCGCGAATGCCGTCATTGCCACAGCAGCGGCAAGATGGATCCGGAAAAGCAGACCGAGAAGGCCCAGGCGCGGCATGCGAAAGGCAAGAAAGAGGGATTGACCTGCATCGACTGCCACTTTGGCATCGCTCACAAGGAACCCGAAGGCCCGGGTCCGCAGGAGCTGAACGCGGCCAACAAGTAGCCTGTGGAATGCGATTGAAACGCGGCGGGCAATTCGCAGGCGCTGCGTATCGACTGTCTGATTGACGGATGATCGAACCGAAAGGAAATAACGTGCTAATCGACTGCTATGAATGCAAAGCCAAGATAAGTGACAATGCCGCCTCATGCCCGCATTGCGGGGCGGTGAGTCAGAGCGATGATGCGATGCCGGTCATAGTGACCGACATGGACATGAGGATCTCCTCGATGATTTGGTTTCTCCTCAAAGCTGCGGTTGCAGCGGTTCCGGCGGCCATAATCATTTATACCGCCTGGGCCATCATCGGCGGAGTGCTGAACCCGCTGTTGCGCATGTAAATCGATACCCCCGCCGGTGCGTGAAATTACCCAGCCTCTTGTGCATAGCCTCCCGCGTAAGTATCCTAGCGAACCCTGGAGTATCGAACGGTATCAAGCCCCATTGTCTCCGCGCAGAGACTATGGGCTGAAAAATTGATGCCGATTAACCTACGGATGCGAGCTATCGAGCACAATTCAGGAAGCAGCTTGTATTTCACTCAATAGCACGCACCGGCAACCTGTACATCCCTGAAATGCTGACCGCCACCAACCTCGCCTGTGTCCGCGGCGACCGCCGTCTTTTTGCCGATCTCGGCTTTACGCTGGAGTCAGGCGGGCGTTTGCATGTGAGCGGAGAAAACGGCTCCGGCAAGACCAGCCTGTTGCGCATGCTGTGCGGCCTGTCGCCCCCGGAGGCCGGCGAGATACGCTGGCAGGGCGAGACCATCTCCCATCTTGGCGACGAATACCGCAAGGCCGTGCTCTACCTCGGTCACCACAATGCCCTCAAGGAAGAACTCACGGCGCAGGAGAATCTGCGCATTTCCGCCGCGCTGGCGGGCGTCGCCGTGGAAGATGAGGAGGGTGTGGAACTTTTGGGCCGCGTCGGCCTGGCCGGGCGCGAGGAGCTGCCGGTGCGCTTCCTCTCGCAGGGGCAGAAGCGGCGAGTGGCGTTGGCGCGCCTGCTGTGGAGCCCGGCGCCATTGTGGGTGCTGGACGAGCCGTTCGTGGCGTTGGATAGCGCTGCCGTGACCTGGCTGGCTGAAATCATCGCCACGCATCTCGCCGCCGGCGGCATGGCGGTGCTGACCAGCCACCAGGAAGTGGATATCGTTGGCGGCGTGGCGCAGATATTGAGGCTCAGCGCATGAGAAAAAACGCCATTGCCCATGCGCCGGGAGCCCTCGGCGTACTCGGCGCCGTGGTGCGGCGCGACCTGCTGTTGGCATTGCGCAGGAAAAGCGAAGTGTTGACCTCGCTGTTTTTCTTCGTCATCGTCGTCAGCCTGTTCCCGCTCGGCATCGGCCCGGAGATGGGCTTGCTGCGCATCATCGCGCCCGGCGTATTATGGGTGGCGGCTCTGCTGGCGGCGATGCTGTCGCTGAATCGTCTGTTCGCCGCCGATTACGCCGACGGCACCCTGGAGCAGATGCTGCTCTCCCCCGCGCCGCTGGGCATGCTGGTCATGGGAAAGATTGCGGCCCACTGGTTGGTGGCCGGCTTGCCGCTGGTGCTGATTGCGCCGCTGCTCGGCTTGCAGTACGACCTGGCGCCTCGCGCGCTGGGGGTGCTGGTGCTGTCGCTGCTGATCGGCACGCCCTTGCTGAGCCTGATCGGGGCCATCGGCGCGGCGCTGACGCTGGGAGTGCGCGGCGGCGGCGTGCTGCTTTCGCTGCTGACGCTGCCGTTGTATATTCCCGCGTTGATCTTTGGCGCCGGCGCGGTCGAGGCCGACATTTCCGGTCTTGGCGCCGCCGGTCATTTATCGCTCCTGGCGGCGCTGCTGGCGCTGGCCGGGTTTTTCGCCCCGTGGGCAACCACGGCGGCATTACGCATCGCACTTGAATAAAGACTTGAATATGCAGAATAAGCTCATCCAATGGTTCAAGTACGGCTCGCCGCAGAGTTTTTATCCGCTGGCGGGAAAGCTGGTGCCGTGGTTCGTGGCGCTGGCCGTGGCTTTCGGCCTCGCCGGCCTGTGGCTGGGTTTTTTCGTGGCGCCGACCGACGCAACCCAGGGTGAAGGTTACCGCATCATTTTCATCCACGTGCCGGCTTCCTGGATGTCGATGTTCCTCTACCTCGTCATGGCGTTCTGGGCTGGGCTGGGCCTGGCGCTGAACACCCGGCTGTCCTCGATGATGGCCAGCGCGGTGGCGCCGACCGGGGCGCTGATGGCCTTCCTCTCGCTATGGACCGGAGCGCTGTGGGGCAAGCCGATGTGGGGCACCTGGTGGGTGTGGGATGCGCGGCTGACCTCGGAACTGATCCTGCTGTTCCTCTATCTCGGCTTCATGGCCCTGCAGGCGGCCATCGACGAGCCGCGCCGGGCCGACAAGGCCGGCGCCATTCTGGCCCTGGTCGGGGTGGTGAACGTGCCGATCATCTATTTCTCGGTGAAATGGTGGAACACCTTGCATCAGGGTGCTTCGGTCTCGCTGAGCAAGGCGCCGAGCATGGCGGCGACGATGCTGTGGGGCATGCTGGTGATGGCCTTGTGCTTCTGGATGTACTCGATCGCGGTAGCCCTGATGCGCGTTCGCGCCATCATCCTGGAGCGCGAAAGAAATACCGAATGGGTGAAACATGCAGTGGCATAGTGTCGGCGAGTTCTTCGCCATGGGCGGCTACGCCTTATATGTCTGGGGCAGTTTCGGCGTCACCGCTGTGGCGCTGGCGATTGAACCTTTTCTGCTATGGAAGCGTCGAAACGACGTTCTTGAGAGTTTGCGCCGCGAGCGGAGCGCCGACGCGAAGTTGAGGAATCCCAGCTAATGTATGTACCGGCGCATTTCCAGGAAACCCGTAGCGAGGCGCTGCAAGCGCTGATGCGCGAGCATCCGCTGGCCACGCTGGTCGTTTCCTCGGCGGACGGTCTCGTCGCCAATCACATCCCGCTGCAATATGACCCGCAACCGGCGCCGTTCGGCACGCTGCGCGGTCATGTCGCGCGGGCCAATCCGCTGTGGCGAGTCTATGCAGAATATGCACAAACCCCGGCGGCGGGCGAGGCCTTGGCGATTTTTCAGGGGCCGCACTCCTACGTCTCGCCCTCCTGGTATCCGAGCAAGCTGGAGCACGGCAAGGCCGTGCCGACCTGGAACTACGCCGTGGCGCATGTCTGCGGGCCGTTGCGGATCGTCGAGGACACGCAACGACTGCGCGCCATCGTCGAGATGCTGACGCAGCGACACGAGTCCGGCCGGCCTGATCCCTGGCAGATTGCCGATGCACCGTCCGATTACATCGAGCAGCTGCTCAAAGCCATCGTCGGCATTGAAATGCCGATCGCCAAAATTACCGGTCAGTGGAAAGCCAGCCAGAACCGCTCGGTTGCCGACCGTGCCGGTGTTATTAATGGCCTGACTGCGGAGAGCGATAGCAACATCAACGCGCCTGCCATGGCCGATCTTGTCAGGGAAACATTGCAATGAAACCTCGCCACAAACGCATCGCCATCATCGCCGGCGGCCTCGCCTCGCTCGGCCTCGCCGCCTTTTTCGTATTGAATGCGCTCAACAGCAATATCGCCCTATTCTTCACGCCGACCCAGGTGATTGCCGGGGAAGCGCCGCAAGACCGGGTTTTCCGGGTCGGCGGCATGGTCAAGGACGGCTCCCTGCAAAGAAATGCGATGACCATCCGCTTCATCGTCACGGATACCGCCAAGGAGGTTCCGGTCGCCTACACCGGCATCCTTCCCGACCTGTTCAAGGAGGGCAAGGGCGTGGTGGCGCAGGGCAAAATGGGAGCGGACGGACAGTTCGTCGCC
>CAYHXK010000074.1:6934-10076 GCA_964360125.1 uncultured Sterolibacterium sp. | reverse complement strand
CGGTTCTCTGAAACCCGCGTCTATGCTGGCATTGGCGGTCAGGGTATGAGAGCATCATCAGCTAACGGCACTAGAGCCTTTCTTTAAGCCTGCGCGCGCCGATCTTGGATTGCCGCCCTTCGATGAGGCGCCGGAATGGCAGTACAACGTGATTCCGGATGCATTGAATCTGAATGGCGGTTTGCTCAAGTACCTGATCGAGTCCGATGATCGCCACATCCGCGCGCGCACCGATCCGCCGCTGTTCGGCGTGAAGCTGGCGACTCGCATGGGACTCTCGACCACCCTGTGCAAGGACTGGGAAAAACACTGGAAGCCCCCAAGCACCGTGGTGTCGCCACGCACCCACCGGGTATCGGTGACGCTGCACGGCGGGTTTCCCCGCAACTGCTCCGCGCAGGCGGATTTGCAACTGTTTGACCGCGATCAGCTGGCGAACCGCTTGATCCGCCAGCTCTGGGCGGACATGGGGGGGCGTTTGCATGGTCGCGTCGTCACCGGAGCAACTCCCCCCGCGGCACGCTTGATCGCACGCCATGAATCACGCCCGCTGGCCGAAGTGGTCCGCGGCATGAACAAGAATTCTGACAATCCATTGACCAGGCTTTTATTCTTGAGCATCGGCGCCAACGCCACCGCCGAAGTGCAGGCGCGGCATGCTACAACTGGCGCAGCCGCAGCCGCACGGGTTCAGGACTGGTTTGCCGCGCGCGGGATTTCCGCCACAGGGCTGCAGCTGGACAATGGCAGCGGCTTGTCGCGCGACGAACGCATCACGGCACGACAAATCGCCGAGATGCTGAAGTATGCCTACGCTCAGCCGTATGCGCCGGAACTGCTCGGCAGCCTGCCGCTGGTGGGCGTCGATGGGACGATGCGCAACCGGTTGAAGGCCAGCCGGGCAGCGGGACAGGCGCGCATCAAGAGCGGCACGCTGAAGAATGTCGCGGCCATCGCGGGCTTCGTGCCCGATGCGGAGCAGCGCCTTTGGGTGGTCGTGGCCATGATCAACCACGACAAGGCGCAAGAGGGCCGTGCAGCGCTGGACGCGTTGATCGACTGGGTCGCAAGCCGTTCAGGCGATCCGCTGATTGCAGCGCCAACGGCTGCTGCAAATTGAAAAACAGCTTAGACCATCACCGCCGGCTGCAACAGACGAATCGACCGCGCATCGGCATCCATCTCCGCCATGACGCCGATAGGCACCGTCAGCTTTTCGCGCACGTGGCCGAACAGGCAGCCGGAGAACACCGGGATGCCCAGTTTGCCGAAATAGTCCTCGAACACTTCGTCCAGCGTCAGCGTGCCGTAGCCGTCGCCGGGTTTGCAGTCGGTGAATTGTCCGATCACCACCCCCGCCAGCCGGTCGAAAGCACCCACCAGGCGCAATTGGGCCAGCATGCGGTCAACCCGGTAGATATATTCATTGATTTCCTCGAAAAACAGGATTGCCCCGTCCAGCGCAGGCAGGTAGGGCGATCCGGCCAGTGAAGTAAGCACCGCCAGATTGCCGCCCATGAGTCGTCCGCTGGCTTTCCCCGGCCGGATGGTGCGCGTCAGGTAGTTGCGTTCCACCGGCAAGGCGCCGGTGGCGGGCGGATTGGCGAGCAGATGCGGCGCGCCATCGACCACGATGCGGCGAAAATTTTCCTGGCTGTAGGCATTCCATTCCGACGAAGCAGTGGGAGAGTGAAACGTCACCAGGCCGGTCTGGCTGTGGATCGCGTTCAACAGCGCGGTCAGATCGCTGAAGCCGCCAAAGAATTTCGGGTTGCGCCGGATCAGGGAATAATCGAGGCGATCGACGATGCGCGTGCACCCCGAGCCGCCGGTGAGCGCGAGGATGCCTTGGACGCCGGGATCGCCGAACATTTCATTCACGTCGCCGGCGCGCTCCGCGTCGGTGCCGGCGAAATGTCCATGGCGCGCCCGCAAGTGGCGGCTCTCCATGAGCTTGAAGCCCAGCAGGCGCAGGTTTGCGGCGGCCACCTCAAAGGGCGCGAGTTCATAGGTGGCTCCCGCCGGACTGATCAGCCCGAGCGTATCGCCAGGCCGCAAGGCAGGCGGCAATAATGCGGGCAGCCTGGCTGCGCTGCGTGCGTCCGCTGCCCGCGACAATTGGGATACCCCGGCCGTACCGGCAAGCGTGGTGGCGAGAAATTGACGGCGATCCATGCGGCTCCCTATGGTCGGTCGATATGAACCTAAAAACAGCATTTCACCGCAAAGGACGCAGAGAACGCAAAGGAATTCGAATACTCGGACAACATAGACCACTCCCCCGATGGGTGACTCGCCATCATCCGACAAATCCCTGTTTTTTCTCTGCGTCCTTTGCGTCCTCTGCGGTGCAACTGATTTTACTAAGATAAATGTTTACAGCACGCGCGGATAGCCCTTGCGAACTTCGTTGCGGTCGCCGAAATCGAAGTGCCACCATTCGCTGTTGATGCCATGGAATCCCGCGGCCCGCATGGCGGCGCGCAACCAGCCGCGTTCGCCCACCTGCGCGGCCGTCAGGCGGCCCAGCGCGAGGTGCTCGGCATCGAGCGCCGGGTGGGAGCCCTCGCTGAGGTCATCGAAAGGCGTGCCCATGTCGCATTCGCGGCCATCCGGAGCGAGTAGCGTGAGGTCCACCGCCATGCCGAAGGAATGGATGGAGCCGCGCTCCGGGTGGGCCAGGTATTGTTCGAGCGGGGTGCCGGCCAGTAGTTGCCACAATTGTTCCTGGAAGCGCTGCGGGCGCAGCGCATCGAGAATCAGCAGGCGATAGCCGGGGCGGTGGCGTTGCAGCCAATCCGTCGCGGCGATCACGCCGCCCGCTGCCTCGCGGCGCAACCAGGCGCAGTCGAGGCTGCCGTACAAGTTTCGTCCGGCGAAGTTGTCTGGCGTGGCGTAACGCAACTCAACGGCAATCTGGGGAATGGCCGAGAGGTGAATGAAGTCCGGGTGGCCCGGAATGGATTCGCAAGGGATCATGACTTGTTTTCAAGCAGCGCAGCGGCCGACTCGCCCAGAAATTTCACCATGCGCCGCGCCGGCTGGGACAGGGGCGCCGCATTCGGCGTGAGCAGATAAAGCTGCACCGGGATCGCGGGGACCAGCGGACGCGCAACGACCCGGCTCAGGTCTGCCCCGGCGG
>CAYHXK010000074.1:0-6924 GCA_964360125.1 uncultured Sterolibacterium sp. | reverse complement strand
CTGTATGAAAAAGCCCAGGAAATTTTCAAGCGCGAACGGCCGTGGATCAGGTCGGCCCCGGCGGCGGTGAAGGGGTCGACCACGGCCATCGCCACGGCGGCTTCGGCGAGCGAACGCGCCAGCCCATAGGTCTGCACGGTAATCCGCGTCAGCGCCTGCGCGCCGTGCTCCACGCAGGCGCTGAGTACCCTGTTGCCTAGGGGATCGTCCTCGGGAAGACCGACCAGATCTCCCGTGAGCTTGCCGACGTGCAAGGGCCCGCTTTCCTTGCCGGCGGCACTGTCTTTGGGGCACAAGGCCATTATCGAACCGGTGGCGAGTACTTCAACCTTGATGTTGGGGTGTTGCGGATTCCACAACGACAGGGCAAGGTCGGTTTCGCCCAGCAGCAAGGCGTTGACAATCTCGCGCGTATGGTTGGTCGAGAGCACACAGTTGCCCTTGGGAAACGCCTTGGCCCAATGCTTGATTGCCGTTGGCATGACGGAGAGGCCCAGGGTCGGCGTCGCCATGACCCGCACCGACTCGATTTCGCCGCGACGAAAGCTCGCCGCCATGCGGCGGATTGCCACGAGATCCTTGTTCATCCGGTCGACTTCGACGAACAGCCGCTGTGCCTCGGGCGTCGGGTAGAGCTTGCCGCGCACGCGCTCGAAAAGCGAAATCCTGAGCCGCGCTTCGCAGTGCTGCAGGACCTTGGTGACGGCGGGCTGGGAAATGTGCAACAGTTGCGCCGCACCGCTGACCGTGCCCGCCTGCATCACCGCATGGAATACCTCGATATGGCGCAGTCGCATGCTCAGCGGGCCTCGCGCCGAAAGACGTTCTCGAAATTCACGCCGCCGTTGGGCGTCATGATGAAGCCCTCGACATCACGGGACATGGGGATGTATACCGTCGAGTGGGCCATGGTGATCCACGGCCGTTCGCGCTTGAAAATTTCCTGGGCTTTTTCATACAGCGCCATGCGCTTCTTCTGGTCGGCGGTCGCCCGAGCGCCCTCGACCAAGGCATCAAACTCCTGGTTGCAAAATTTCACGCCGGTGGTATTCACCGCGCAGGTCAGGTTGGGCGCGAGATATTCGTCCGCATCGCCGGTCTCGCCAGACCAGCCGCTCATGTATACATTGTGCTCGCCTTTGTTGGCGCGTTTCAGGTATTCACCCCACTCGTAGGTCTTGATGTGGGTCTTGACCCCGATCTTGGCCCAGTCCTGCTGGATCATCTGCGCCATCAGTTGTCCATTCGGGTTGGTCGGGCGGGCGACCGGCAGGGCCCACAGGTCGAGCTCAAAACCTTTGGGGTAGCCCGCTTGCGCCAGCAATTCGCGCGCGCGCGCCGGAGCATATTCGTTCTTCAGCTTCTTGTTGTAGCCCGGAATCGCGGGGGGAAAGACGCTGACGGCCTGCATCGCATCGCCGCGCGGAAACAGCACCCGGAACAGCGCATCCCGATCGATCGCGATATCCAGGGCTTCCCGCACCAGGCGATTATCCGTCGGGGGCTTGCTCATGTTGAAGGAGAGGTAGGAAATGTTCAGCGCCTGGATCTTCCGGATGACGATGTTCTTGCTGTCTTCAAGGGCGCTGAGATCGACGTCGCGGATCGCCGCCGTGATCTGGCATTCGCCCAGGCGCAGCTTCTGCACTCGCACATTGGGTTCGCGGCTGATGGAATAAATCAGCTTCTGCGTGCGCTGTTGCTGGCCCCAGTAGTCCGGGTTTGCTTCCATGCGCAGTACGCTATCCTTCTTGTAGCTGCGGAACCTGTATGGCCCGGTACCGACGGGATAATTGTTGATGTCGCTGGTGCGGCCGCTGCGCAGCAGCTGGTCGGCGTATTGCGCGCTCTGGATAGCCGCGAACGACAGGGCAAAGTAGGACAGGAAGGTGCTGTTCGGGACCTTCAGGCGAAAGCGCACGGTGTACTCGTCGAGTCTGTCGATAGCGGCGATCTGGTCGGCCAGGCCGAGATTTTGCGGATAGACGAATTGAACCGGGAAGGCCTTGTTGAACGGCAACGTTGAATCGATGAAACGCTGAAAGGTGAATATCACGTCATCGGCATTTAGATTGCGTGTCGGGGTGAAGTAGGGCGTGGTGTGAAAACGCACGTCCCGGCGCAACTTGAAGGTAATGCTTTTGGCGTCCGGCGTCTGTTCCCAGGAGCTTGCCAACCTGGGGACGATCTCCGTCGTGCCGAGTCGAAACGCAGCCAGTCCCTGAAACATCTGGTTATTGGCGGCGTTGGTGCTCGAACTGTCCCACAGGCCGGGGTCGAAGCCCTGCGGCGAGGCGTCGGCGCAATACACCAGGGGTTTGGCCGCAAATGCAAAATTCGCGGCAGTTGCAATGCATAATCCTGTCAAGAGTTTCTGGTGTCGCATCGCCCGTACTCACGCATCCAATCCATAACCGTAAGTTATTCGTCAGACAGGCAATTGTCAATTGATGTGCTATCGTCCTTGCTCCTCTCCTGGTCACGGTAGAACCGTATCGCTTAAGCGACGAATGCCCTCCCTTCCCAAACTCCCATACCGCCCGCGATGACCCCACCCGACACCGGCAAGCCGTTTCACTGGATTCCCAGCCTGTATTTCGCCCAGGGTTTGCCTTACGTCGCCGTGATGACGCTGTCGGTGGTGATGTACAAGAATCTGGGATTGAGCAACACCGACATTGCGCTGTACACCAGTTGGCTGTACCTGCCCTGGGTGATCAAGCCGCTGTGGGCGCCGCTGCTTGAGCTGATCGGCACCAAGCGCGGCTGGATCGTTGGCATGCAGTTGCTGGTGGGTGGCGGTCTGGCCGCGGTGGGGCTGGCATTGCCCGTCGACGGCTTCGTGCGCTGGACCCTGCTCGCTTTCTGGTTGATGGCCTTCAGTTCGGCGACGCACGATATTGCGGCAGACGGGTTCTACATGCTGGCCTTGCGCGAACATCAGCAGGCGGCATTCGTGGGAGTGCGCAGCACCTTCTACCGCCTGGCGATGATTGCGGGGCAAGGTGGCTTGGTCTACCTGGCGGGCACGCTGCAGGCCCGCAGCGGCAGTTTCGTCGAGGCGTGGATGGGCGTTTTCCTGCTCCTGGCGATGGCATTTTTCCTGCTCGCCGCTTACCACCGCTGGGTCTTGCCGCGGCCACCGAACGATGTTGCGCTTGCCGGTCCTGCAACGGAACCGGGTGCCGCCCCGCCACTAGTACCCCGGAAGCAAAGGCGGGCACTAGTGACAGCCGTTGGGGCTATGGCAGCACCGGCTTTTGTGCGTGACTTTGTGGCCATCTTCGTGGCTTTCTTCAAGCGGCCGGGCATCGGCGTGATGCTCGCCTTCCTGCTGCTGTATCGCTTTCCCGAAGCGCAATTGCTCAAGCTGGCCGTGCCCTTTCTGCTTGATCCGCCGTCCGCCGGGGGGCTGGGGCTTTCCACGCAGGATGTTGGCATCGTCTATGGCACGGTGGGGGTGACGGCGCTCACCATCGGCGGAATTCTGGGCGGACTCGCGATCGCCCGCTTCGGCTTGCGTCAGGCGCTCTGGCCGCTGGTGTTGTGCGTGCATCTGCCGAACCTGATCTTCGTGCTGCTCGCCGTCTACCAGCCGGGCAATCCGTGGCTGGTGGGCAGCGCCCTGGCGGTCGAGCAGTTCGGCTACGGCTTCGGCTTCACCGCCTACCTGCTTTACATGATCATGATTTCGCAGGGACCGCACCAGACCGCCCACTACGCGATCTGCACCGGCTTCATGGCGCTCGGCATGATGTTGCCGGGAATGCTCAGTGGCTGGCTGCAAGCGCAACTGGGCTATCGAAACTTCTTCATCTGGATATGCGTGGCGGCGATCCCCTCGCTGTATGTCGTGTCGAGGGTCAAGATCGATGCTCGGTTCGGCAGAAAGGATTCCGCCTAACTGTCCGATCAAAGCGGGGAAGATCGGCTGTCGACGCGCAGCGATAGGCGCGGGCCTTCTTCTCCGGCGCGATTGACCAGGCTCACCACGACTTCGGAGATTTCGCCGAGCCGGGTATCGGTGGACAGATCGATGACCGTTTGCGAAACTGGTTGCGTGGTGAAGCGCCACTCGCGGCCATAGCGCCGCCAGATGGTCAGCACACTCACTTCAGAACCGGCAGCGAATTTCACGTCCACAAAATGTACGCCAGGTGCGTCACGCGCATCGCCGCGGGGACGCGCGGTGAGTTGTGGCATTGGCGCTGCAGCCAGCTCCAGCCAGGGGGTCGCCGGAACCAGCGCCGGCTCGGCATAGGCCGATGCGGCAAGGCGTGTCGCAATCTCCTGGCGATTCTGCGCCAGCGCCACCATGCTGAAATGGATGTGGCCACGGTCGATAGCCTGGCTGCGCGCCAATCCGACTTGCGCGATGATCTCGTCCGCCGGCCAGCTGTTTTGCGGCGCGCCGACCTGGCTCGTGAACAGGCCCGGCCAAACATGCCGCCCGTGCGGGTTCTGCTTCAGCCAGTAGTCGTGCAGAACGCCGAACGCCTGCGCCGTCTGGTGGATCGGCCAGTAGAGCTGCGGGACAAAATAATCGAGCCAGCCGCGCTCAAGCCAGTGCTCGGCATCCGCATAAATCCGGTCGTACTGACTGAAGCCGGTAATTCCGGCCGGACGACGCTCCGGCCGCCCCAGGCCAAAGGGACTGATGCCGATTTTTACCCACGGCTTGATGGCGCGCACCGTGCGGTAAAGCTGCTCGACGAAGTAATTGACGTTGTGCCGGCGCCAGTCGTTGCGCCCAAGCTTGCCGCCGGACGCCAGATAAGCCTGCCAACTGGTTTCATCCGGAAACTCGAGCCATTGCTTGCCAGTGTCAGGACTCGCCGCGCTGCCCGGAACTTCGACCGGGTAAGGATAGAAATAGTCATCGATATGCACGCCGTCCACGTCATAGCGGCGCGCGACGTCGGCGATCACCGCCAGCGAATGTTGAACCGCCTGCGCGTTGCCCGGATCCAGCCAGAGCTGATCGCCATAACTGCACACCGCGTCCGGATAGCGCTGCGCCAGATGGCGTTCCGACAATGCGCTCCTGGCGGACGAATGGCGCGCGCGAAACGGATTGAACCAGGCGTGCAACTCGATGCCGCGGCGATGGGCTTGCGCTACCCAGAAGGCGAGCGGGTCGTAGAACGGCTCCGGCGGCTGGCCCTGCGTGCCGCTGAGATATTCCGACCAGGGTTCCAACTCCGAGGCATACAGCGCATCGGCCGCCGTCCGCACCTGGAGCACGACGGCATTCAGGCGCAGGTTCCGGGCGCTGTCGAGCAGCGCCGTGGCTTCCGCCATTTGTTCCTGCGCAGACAAGCCGGGGCGGCTCGGCCAATCGATATTCGCCACGCTGGCGACCCAGGCTCCGCGAAATTCGCGTGGCGCCGGCGGCGGTGCGGAGGACTCGGCCGGAAAATTCGCGCCGGTCCCCAGCGGCCGGGCGCAGCCGGAAAGCGACAGTGCCCCCGCTGCCGGCAGGCAAACCAGTGCCTGCGCCGCGCAGGCACGCATGAACTCCCGCCGGTCAGGCAAGTGACCGCCTCACGCTGCCGGCATTTGCCTCAAGCAGGGCATCCGCGTCGTCGACGGTCAAATCCTTGGCGAGCGCCACGATGGCGGTCTTGACCCGGTAGTTGCATGCTTCCAGCACCGCGCGCGCTCTCTCTTCCTCGGCCCCGGTGGCCAGCACGGCCAGATTCACGGCGCGGCGATACAGCTTGGCATTGGTCGGCCGCAAATCCACCATCAGGTTGCCATAAACCTTGTTGAGCCGCACCATGATGGCACTCGAGAGCGTGTTGAGGGCGATTTTCTGCGAAGTGCCGGCCTTCAGCCGCGTGCTGCCGGAGATGACTTCGCTGCCGGTGGCGAGCGTGATGCCGATCTCGGCCTGGCGGGTGACGGCGGCGTCGGGATTGTTCGCCAGTCCGATGGTCAGCGCCCCCGCCCTGCGTGCGGCATCGATCGCGCCCAGCACGTAAGGGGTTGCTCCCGATGCCGCGAGCAGGATCACCACGTCGTTCGGGCCGACGCCGACACCGGCAATATCCTCGGCGCCCTGGACGGCATCGTCCTCGGCGCCTTCGACGGCGCGATACATCGCCCGCTCGCCGCCGGCGATCAGCGCAATGGCGCGTTCGGGGGGCCAGGAAAAGGTCGGCAGCAACTCGACGCTGTCGAGCACGCCGAGGCGCCCGGAGGTTCCTGCACCGACATACACCAGCCGCCCGCCACGGGCCAGCCGTTCGGCGGCCCGATCGACGGCGTGCGCCAGATCGGCCGTGGCGGCGCGCACCGCGCTGACGGCCATGCGCTGATCGTCTATGAAGGCCGCGACCAGATCCTCGGTTGGATACTGGTCGAGTTGGGCGTGCAGGGTGTTGGGCGTTTCCGTATTCAGCATGTCAGGAGTTTGCCTTGTCAGTAAGGAATTCGGTGGTGTTCGGCGGTTCCGCAATATCCTCGCGGATCATCAGTAACGCGCCTGCGACGGCATCGGCGGCCGGTTCCACGCAGCGGGCTCGCGTCTGCTCGGGCAACAGAGGCTGCAGGCGCCGGCCCACGCTGCCGAGGACGCAGATCGGCAGATTGCTCGTGCTGTCCATCCCGATGACCAGCAGGTGCAAGGCCGCTGCCGCGGCGTGAAGCAATTCCGCCGCCTTGGGGTCCGCTGCGGCGGTCTCGAAAACGACTGGCGCGAGCTGTGCATAGACAAACTGTGTGGCGCCTTTTCCCCAGGCCAACATTTCGGTTCGCGTTGCACCGGTGATATCCCAGATCGAGCGGGCGAGCGGCCCGACGGACGCGCGGCCGTCGGCCGCGTGATGCGCCAGGCGCAGCGCGTGCAGGCCCAGCCAGGCGCCGGATCCCTCGTCGCCGACCGGGAAGCCCCAGCCGCCGACGCAGACGCGCCGGCCATCG